>JADLHR010000527.1 GCA_020848665.1 Anaerolineae bacterium | reverse complement strand
GTGCGCCCAACGCGCACGCTTCGTCCGACGCGTATCCCGACGCTCGATCCGGGCGGGTAGCGCGCTCCCGCTGGCGCGCCTGCCGGATGGTCTGTCGCAGCGGATTTGTATCAGGAAGCGTCATCAATAAAAAAGCTATAAATATTCTTTATAGATACTAGACAGGGTCTATGTAAATAAAGGATAATTAGTTTTAACTGCGGTCTCACCGTATACCCTTACTCGTTTCGACACTTCCTGTTCGATCACGTTTAGCGGTTGCGCCAGCACAGCGTGAAACACGCCGCGCTCTGCTTGCCGCCACAAAACCTCCTGATCCATAAGGAAGGAATGCTCATGACGCTCATCAATCGCTATCTCGACGAGTCTGCTGCGCGTTGGAACATCACTCCCCGAGCCGCGCGTTGGTTGTTCTGGACGCCGCTGGTTATCAGCGCCCTGCTGCCTCTCTTGCGGCTCAGTCCTGGCGCTTTTCGCGCGATCTTGCGCGAGGATGGGCCGATCGAAGCCTTGACCGCGCTGCTGTTTCTTGTGGCATTTCTGGCGGGAGGACGCGCTGCGATCCGCCTGCTGAAAAAGGGGTATCGCTCGCAGGGTATTCTCTACGTGCTGTTCGCGTTCATTATGTTCTTCTGCGCGGGCGAAGAAGTCTCGTGGGGGCAGCGTTTCCTGGGCTTCGAGACGCCTGAGTCAATCGAAGCCATCAACGATCAGGGTGAATTCACGCTGCACAATATCGGCGATTCTTTGGATGTGTTCAAGTTCGTAATGCTGCTGGGCGGCGCAGCAGGGGCGGTGGCTTACATCGCCAACGAGAAGCTGCTGATTCAGCGTTTCTGGGAGCACGCGGATTACCTGTTGATCCCGCCGTTTTTCGTCTCGTCGGCGTTCTTCCTGATGTTCGCTTTCCGGCTGTTTCGCTATATCTTCGTCCCGGAGTTCAACACGACGGTCACGCGCTATGGCGAGTGGATTGAGTTCTGCTTTGCCTATGGATTCGCCGTGTTCGCGCTGCTGGTCTATCGCTATGTGGCCGTGGCGCAGCAGGTCGTGGCTGAGTCACCGGTCATCCTGTAGGTGAAAACACGCTCAGCTTATTCGAGCGCCAGCCGCACCTGTCCCGGCAGCACGTTCGCCAGCAGCAGCATCCCGCCTGCATCGGCGGTCAGTGTGCGCGTCGCGCTGCCTTCAAGCGTCACGCGGTAGCTCGCGCCGGGAAGCAAGCCGGTAACCAGCGTGTGCTCGATGCCGGGCGCAATCGGAAAGGCGGCTTCGGACAGGCTGGCGCCATCTCCGGCACTGACAGCAAACAGCACCTGGCGTGTGCCCAGCGCAACCCCGCGCACCCGCTCGCCGAGCACTAGCACACCTTCGGATGGCGCGGGGGCGTCCGCCGCCTGCGCGACCAGCGCTGTGAGGAACCAGTTGTCAAGCTGCGGCGCTCCCGGCATCACGTCCAGCCGGAAAGCGCCGGGCGCGCGCGGCTCGGTGGCGTTGCGCGCTGGCGCGCCGAACGCCTGGTTAACCGGCTGCCCGGCGACCTCGAAGCCGCGCGCCAGCGACACGCGGCTGTTCGGCAGCAGGTTTTGCAGGTAGAGCGCGCTGTTGCCGTGCTGGACGCGGTAGTACAGGCCGTCCGGCTGCGGCTCGGCTTCGAAGTGGACGACGGTCAGCGGCGAGTAGGCCAGGTCAGTCGTCACCACGCGGTCGGAGACGATCACCAGGTCCGGACGCCAGTAGACCAGCTCGCGCAGCGCCAGGCGGACCTTCGGCGCGTTGTCGGGCGTGGCGTAGAAGGTGCTGTTATACGCGCCGGTGATGTCAGCGCGCAGATAGGTCGCCTCGCCGATCTCGCTGCTGCGCACCAGCGAGCCAGTATCATACGCCTGCCAGTTGGCAATCAGCGTCTCCAGGTTGCCGGGGCCGGATGGATAGGGGGCCGTGCTGCGTTGGCCGCAGTCGTTCAGCCAGACCGCGCGCTCGGCGTTGGGGCGGATGTTGTCAAACGTCTCGGTCAGGTTGCAGATCAGGATCGTGTTGGCGGCCAGCGTGCGCGCCGTCCAGTTGGCGTCGTGGTCGGAGTCGCCGCCATCCGTGCTGAGGCCGCTGCGCACCGCCAGGTCATCCGCGCCGCGCGAGATCGTGAAGCTGCCCTGGTCGTAAAACTGCGCCGCCGACAGCCGGTCTCCGGCCGTGAAGGTCACCGCGACCGCGCTGTTGTCGAGCGCCAGCCCATCCCCGAACCAGTTCGAGCGCATAAAGACGTGCCCGTTGTAGGGCGCGATCCAGGTGCGCGGCGCGGGCGGCAGGCCGCCGTAGGCTTCGTCGCGCCACAGAAATTCCTCGACCGCCAGCCAGCCGGGGACGGCGCTCGGCGGCTGCGTCAGGAACCAGTCCATCCAGTGAGCGTGCTCAAACCCGGCGAAGACCGCGCGCAGCAGCGTGTCCTGCGCGCGGCCATAGAACGCGGCGGGGTGATAGCGCGGCGTGTCACCGATGATGGCCGGGTAGCGATGCAGCGCCAGCCCCGATCCGTCGCCGAGGGGCGCGCTGCCCGGCTGCCACTGGAACAGGTCATACGCCAGCCGGTCATGCCACCAGGTGGTGTCGTCAAAGTAGTTTTCCCCGGCGGCGGTCCACCACGCCAGCGCGGTCTGCGCCAGCGCCCACCCCGCGTAAAAGCCGTGAAACGGCCCTTCGGCCCATGCGCCGCCAGTCTGCTGGTCCAGCGCAGGAAGAACCGCCCCGGTGAACAGGTCACGCGCCGACGCGATCAGCCCGTCCGCTTCGGGACGCTCCCCGCGTAGCGCGAGCGCGCTGGCGGTCAGCGCCCACAGCCCGCGCGCGCTGGCGCTGGTAAACGCGCGCGGCTGGTCGCCATCCCACAGCAGGCCGTCGCGGTCGAACTCCGGATCGCGCAGGCGCTTGGCCGCCGCCGAGAGGGTCTGCTCCAGCGCGGCGCGCTGATCGCCGTCGAGCGCCTCGTAGAGCCAGTCGTAGCCAACCGCCAGCGCGCTCACGTTGTTAAAAAACGCCACGCTCAGCATGCCCTCGGCCAGCGCAGACGCGACCCGCTCCGCCAGCGCGTCAAGCAGGAGCCGGGCGCGCGCCGCGTAGTCTGCCTCGCCGGTGATCAGCCAGACGACCGCCAGCGCCCGGATCGCGCCGTCCGGATGCGCCTCGGCATCCGCTTCGGGGACATCCGAACTGGCGTAGGCTAGCAGCGCAATCCACGCAGGGCGATTTTCTGCCGTGCGCGGGCGCAGCGTGCGATCCACATATTCGCGGGTGATCAGCAGGCGGGGATGCTCGCCGGGCGCGGCGAGCGGCAGCGGTGGCGCGTCATCCTGCGCGCGCGCCGCGTCCGAACTGGCTGCCAGCGGCGCGATCAGGGCGATCAAGGTGGTCAGCACCAGCGCGCACCACACTATCGAGCGCCGCCATCCCGGTCGCGGCATCAGAAGGGCAGATCGTCGTCGATCACGACGAAGCTGGTAGCTGGCTCGATGCGCAGCCAGGTACGCCCGATGCGGAACAGTTGGCCCGGCGCGATCTGGACGCGCCCGGTGATCTTCTCGTCGCCAATATATGTCCCATTGGTGCTCTGCTTGTCTTCGAGCCAGAACGTCTCCCGGCCGCAGATCAGTGCGGCGTGCTCACGCGAGACCTGACTGTCGTAGTTGAGGCAGACATCCGAGCCTTCGCGCCGCCCGATGCTGATCACTGTCGGCTCGTCCGAATCGAGCAGCCGCTCAAACGTCAGCACCGCGCCATCCTGCGGCCCGCTCATCAGCGCGACTTCAATCTGGTCCACTGTGCCTGACTCCCCGTTTCAGCCAACCGTAATGTGTGCGCCGCCATTGTACCCGTCCAGACCACGTGCCGCCTATTCCTCGTCGTTGAGCCGCTGGCGCGCCTCGGTGCGTTTCTCACGCGAGGGACGGTGCGAGGGGTCGATCTCCAGCGCCCGGTTGAAGACGCTGACCGCGTCTTCCCAGCGCCGAAGCTGCATCAGGACCTCGCCCCGGTTGTGCCAAAACCACACATCGCGTGGCGCAACTTCGGTGGCGCGGACGAAGCAGGCCAGCGCATCCTCGGCGTGCCCCAGCGCGCTGAGCGCCAGCCCCTTGCCGTTCCAGGCCCAGCCGTACTGCGGGCTGAATGTGAGCGCCTGATCGTAGGCGTCGATTGCCTCGGCGTGGCGGTCCATGCGGCGCAGAATCTGCCCCTTGCGCGCCCAGGCCGATTCATTCTGCGGCTCCAGTCTGAGCGCCTGCTCGTTGACTTGCAGCGCCTCGTCGAGCCGCCCCAACGCCAGCAGCGGCTCGATCTGGTTGATACAGTACCAGACGCTGGTCGGGTCTTCCTGCGCGGCGCGCTCATAGCTAAGCAGGGCTTCCTCGCGGCGGTCCATCGCCTCAAGCGCCAATCCGCGCCCGTTCCAGGCCCAGGCGTAGCCCGGCTCCAGCTTGAGCGCCTGGTCGTAGGCGGCGACGCTTTCTTTATAGCGGCCCAGGCGGCGCAGCGCCTGTCCGCGCTTGGACCAGCTTTCAGGATGCTCGCGGTTGAGGCGCAGCGCGCGCTCCAGCGGGGCCAGCGCGTCCTCATACTGGTGGAGCAGGATCAGCTCGTCGGCCTGGTTGTACCAGAACCACACATCGTCGGGCTGAAGCGTGGCGGCCCGCCGGAAGCAGGCTAGCGCCTCCTCGTGACGGTCCAGCGCGCTGAGCGCCAGCCCGCGCCCGTTCCAGGCCCAGGCGTAATCGGGCGCCAGCTCGACGGCGCGGCTGTAGCTCGCCAGCGCCTCTTCGTCGCGTCCCATGCGGCGCAGCGCCTGGCCCTGCTTGGCCCAGGCACGGATGTAGCGCGGGTCCACTTCGAGCGCGCGCTGCAGGGCAGTCAGCGCGTCGCCATACGCTTTGACGTACACCAGCGTGTCGCCCTTGTTGTACCAGTAAAGCGGGTTGGACGGCTCGGCGTGCGCGGCGCGGTCGTAGGCGTCAATCGCCTCGTTGAAGCGCCCCAGCAGCTCCAGCGTGACGCCGCGCTCGTTCCAGGCCCAGGCGTAATCCGGCTCCAGCTTGATGGCGCGCGCCAGGTGCTGAAGCGCCTTCTGTGGCTGGTCCTTGTGGCGATAGGCGTTGCCGAGCCGTGCCCAGGATCGCGCGTGGTCGGGGTTGATCTGTGTCGCCTGCCCTAACAGCTTGATCGCTTCGTCGTAGCGTTCTTGCAGCACGAGCAGATTGCCCTGGTTGTACCAGTGCCAGACATCGTGCGGGGCGTACTCCGCCGCGCGGCGATAGTGCTCCAACGCCTCGTCATAGCGGCTCATGCGCTCCAGCACAATGCCCTTGCCGTTGATCGCCCAGGCGTAGTCCGGCTTGAGGCGCAGCGCCTGATCGTAGGCGTCGATCGCGCTGTCGTAGCGCTCCAAATAGCGGTAAACCTGACCCAGCTTGGCCCACGAATAGGCGTGGTTGGGGGCGACACGCGTCGCCTGTTGGGCGGGCGCCAGCGATTGCTGGTAGCGGCCCATCTCGACCAGCATCTCGGACTGGTTGTACCAGTGCCAGACCTCGCTTGGCTGGTGGCGCGACGCTTGCTCGAAGGCTTCCAGCGCCTCGTCCAGCCGGCCCAGCGCCTTGAGCGCCAGCCCCTTGCCGTTCCACGACCAGGCGTAAGGCGGGTTCAGCTCCAGCGCGCGGTTGTAGGCGTTCAGCGCTTCCGGGTAGCGTTCCAGGGCGCGCAAAGCCTGGCCGCGCTTAGCCCAGCTTTCGGCGTGGTAGGGGTCAATCGAGAGCGCGTGCTCCAGCACTTCCATCGCCCCGTCGTAGTCGCGCATGGCGTGCAGCGCCTCGGCCTGGTTGTACCACGCCCAGACGTTGCCTGGCTGAAGCTCGGTCGCAGTCTGGTGCGCCGCCAGCGCGCGCTCGATCTGGTTAAGCCGCTCCAGGACCTGCCCCTTGCCGGTCCAGGCCCAGGCGAAGCGCGGGTTTAGCTCCAGGGCGCGCTCGTAGCTGCCGAGCGCCTCGTCGAAGCGGTTGAGCAGGCGCAGCGTCCGCCCCTGGCGCGCCCAGGCCCAGGCGGAATTCGGCTCGATCTCCAGCGCGCGGCGATAGGCGATCAGCGCTTCGTCGGCGTAGCCCAGCTCGGTCAGGCTGTAGCCCTTGTCCATCAGCTCGCGCACTTCGAGCGCGGGGCCGCTCTGTTCCATGTCCGGCGGCGCGCCGGTGACGGCCTCATACTGCCCGGCCAGCGCGCTGACCAGCTCGCCCCAGGTCTGCGGCCGGTCAGCCGGGTCTTTGGCGAGGCACGCCAGCGTCAGGGTGCGGACTTCGGCGGGCAGATCGGTCGCCGTTTCGGGGAAGGCAGGCGCCAGCGTCAGGTGCGCTTTGACCCAAAGCTCGAAGCCCTTGGCGGCGAAGACGGTCTGGCGCGTCAGCATCTCGTAAAGCACGCAGCCGAAGGCGTAAATATCGGCGCGCAGGTCCACCTGCTCGGCGCGGCACTGCTCCGGCGACAGGTAAGGCGCGGTGCCTACGACCACCCCGGCGCGCGTCAGGCTGGCGATGTCGCCGTGCGGGGTATCGTGCGCGGGGATGTCGTCCAGGTCCAGCGAGCGCACCAGCCCGAAGTCGGTCACTTTGGCGATGCCATCATGCCGGACAAGAATATTGGCTGGTTTAAGGTCACGGTGCACCAGCCCCGGCACCAGCTTGACCGCGTGCTGCATGGCGAGCGCGATTTGCAGGCCGAACTCCAGCGCAGTTGGCAGGTCGATGCGGTTGTGGCGAATCCAGCTGCGCAGGTCTGGCCCCAGCCCTTCCGGCCCGGAGATGTGCTCCAGGATGATATGCGGGCGCCCCTCGAACTTCTGGACGCGCCGCGCCTGGACGATGTAGCGGTGCTTTTCGAGCCGGATCCACGTCAGCGCCTCTTGCGTGAAGCGCGCGACGGCGTTCTCGTTCGTCAGAAACTTGCTCTGGAAGGTCTTGATTGCGACCGGCTCGCGCTCGTCATGGTCATAGCACAGGTAGACGATGCCCATCCCGCCGCGCAGCACCTGCGCGACTTCGTAGCGCCCGTCGATGCGATCTCCGTATTGAAACTCGCCGTTTTCTACATGGCGCAGCGACAGCGCCTCCAGCACCGCCGGAGCGAGACGAACGCCCTGTATCGGCTCAACATCGATGCGGAATACGTCCGACTTGTCAGAACGCGTCTCGCTGATCCCGGCGGAGTCTTCGATCAACAGCAGATCCGAGGCGACCTCGCGGCTTTCGAATGCGCGCGTGGCGACTGCTTCCGGATCGATCACGGTCAGGTCAGCATCATCGCTGCCCGGCAGCGGCGTGATGTCCGGCGCGGGCGTGGGATCATCGGCATGCGGCGGCGCGACGTACCACAGCGCCAGAAGCTGGGCCTCATCACGTAGGCTTTCCAGCGGGCCGTCATGCTCGGCCTCGGCTACCGCCCACAGCGCGACCGCGATATTTCGCCGGTTTGGCACAGCCCGCGCGACGCGCACCAGCCAGCGGATATAGGCTTCTGTCGCCGCGCGGGCCAGGGCAAGGTCGGCGTCGCGGCCCTGCATCTCGGCGAGGTCCGCTGCCCGGCGGAAGGCGTAGATCGCTTTGCCGACATACGATATGCGAACGCGCCGTTCGCCGCTGACCAGCGATTGCGCGGCGCACAGGTCACCCAGCGCCAGGTAGTCGTAGGGATGCGCTGGGTCACGGCGCAGCGCCAGACGCCCCAGGCGGCGGACCGCGTCGCTTGCGTCGCTGGCGAACGGATCGGTCTGGTCCGCCTTGCGGCGGCGGCTGAGCAGGCGCTGTTCCTGGTCAGGCGGCAAGTCCAGCGGCGGGATTCCGGTTTGCGGAACAGGGGGGAAGTGATGGCTCGACATAACCCTCTTGGCGTGGTGCTTGTGTTGATTGTAGGGCGCGCTATTCTGCGCTGCCGGCGTCGGCGCGGGCCAGCTCGGTCCCGTCCACCTTTTCGAGCGCGGTGGCGCCTTCGGCCGCGCCTTCCGCCGCGTCGGGCGCACGCCGGTTGTCGTCCAGCAGCAGCGCCAACCCGTCACCGACACGCGTCACGCGGATCGCGTCGCCCGGCCCAAAGGTTTCTTCGAGCAAGGCCGTGCTCAATGGCCGGGTCAGCAGCCGCTCGATGGCGCGGCGCAGCGGGCGCGCTCCGTTGGCCGGGTCATAGCCCTCGCTCAGCAGCAAGTTGCGCGCGCCATCGTCCAGCGCCAGCGTCAGGTTCTGCTCCGCCAGCCGCGCGCGTACTTCGCGCAGCTGCAGGTCGAGGATGCCGTCCAGCGCCAGGGGCGTCAGCGGATTGAAGACGACCACCTCGTCCAGCCGGTTCAGGAACTCCGGCCGGAAGTGCTTTTTGAGGTGGAAGTCATAATCGGGTAGCTGGTCAGGCGTCGAGCCGAAGCCGAGGCCCTTGCCCACGTCGCCGGTGCCGATGTTGCTGGTCATGATCCAGGCGGCGTGGCGCGCGTCCACCGTTGCGCCCTGCGAATCGGTCAGGCGGCCCTCGTCGAAGACTTGCAGAAAGATGTCGAACACTTCGGGCGCGGCCTTCTCGACCTCGTCAAGCAGCACGACGCTGAACGGCTTGCGCCGTAGCGCCTCGGTCAGCTGCCCGCCTTGCTCCATCCCCTTGTAGCCGGGCGGTGCGCCGATCAGCCGCGCGACGGTGTGCTCGTCGTGGAACTCGGACATATCGAGCCGGAAGATCGCGTTTTCGTCGTTGAACAGGAAAGCAGCCAGCGTCTTCGCCAGCTCGGTCTTGCCGACGCCGCTCGGCCCCAGGAACAGGAATACGCCGACCGGACGGCGGGGATCCCCCAGCCCAGCGCGGCTGGCTTTGATCGCGTCGGACAGCGCCTTGACGGCGTGGTCCTGGCCGATTACGCGCGCACGAAGCGCCTCGTCCATATGCGCGAAGCGCTGGCGCTCGTTGGCCGTCAGCTCGCTGACCGGGATGCCGGTCCACTCGCTCAGCACTTCGGTCACCGTCTGCGCGGTGACTTCGCGCGGGTCGCTGCTGGTGTCTTCGTCGCCGCCGCTGCTCTGGATCACGAGCCGGGCGCACGCCTCGTCCAGCAGGTCAAGCGCCTTGTCTGGCAGGCGCCGGTCCCGCATGTAGCGGTCGGAGAGCCGCACCGCCGCCTCGCGCGCATCGGGCAGAATCTTGACCTTATGATGTTCCTCATAACGCCGGTAGACGCTGTCAATCACGATCAGCGACTCGCTGACGCTCTGTTCGCCGATGTCAACCGTGCGGAAGCGGCGGTCGAGCGCCGGGTCTTTGGCGATCGCCTTGCGATATTCCTCGAAGGTCGTCGCGCCGATGCAGGTGATCTCGCCGCGCGCCAGCGCCGGTTTGAGGATGTTGGCCGCGTCGAGATTGCTGTCGATTGTGTCGCCCGCGCCGACGATGGTGTGAATTTCGTCGATGAACAGGATGACGTCGGGCGCGTTCTTGGCCTCGTCCACGATCCCGACGATGCGTTCCTCGAACTGCCCGCGCAGGCTCGTCCCTGCCACCAGCATCCCGATCTCGATCTGAACAATGCGCCGGTTGAGCAGGAACTTTGGCACCGCGCCCTGCGCGATGTTGTACGCCAGCCCCTCGATTACCGCTGTTTTGCCTACGCCCGAATCGCCGAGCAGCAGTGGGTTATTCTTCTTGCTGCGCGTCAGCGTCCGCGTGATGATACGGATCTCCTTATCGCGGCCAATCGCCGGGCCGATCTTGCCCTGGCGGGCCTGCTCGGTCAGGTCGCGCCCGTACTTGTCGAGCAGCGGGGTCGGCATCCGGTGGCCGGCGCTGGACGGGTCGTCGGCCAGGACTTCCATCACGGAGTCCATATCCGCGAACAGGAATTCCTCGAATTCTGCGTCGCTGTCGCTATCTTCGAGGTCGCCCAGCAGGCGCTCGATCCACTCGACCACATCCACGCCGAGCTTGACCAGCGCGCGTGCGGCGATGCCTTCGCCCTCTTGCAGCAGCGCCAGCAGTAGCTGCTCCTCGGTCACGAAGCGGTCGCCCGCGTCGTCGGCCAGGTAGACGGCCATCGCCAGCACGCGGTGCGAGCGCGGTGTCAGCGGCGGCGCGTCGCTCACCATGTCGTCGCCGGCCCCGACCTCGCGCCGGATCGCGTTGCGGACTTCGCGTGGCTCCAGCCCGGCCTCCATCAGCATCCGGGTCGCCGGGCTGCCGGGGATACGGGTCAGCGCGTTGAAGATATGCTCGGTCCCGATGAAATTGTGGCGCAAGCGCGTCGCTTCCTCGATTGCGCCCTCCAGCAGAGGGCCGCACCGTTTGCGGATCTCCTGCTCGCTAATGTCCAGGGGTGACTGGGGCATTCGGCTGTTTTCACTCCACCAAAGGACAATGCGCTCTAGTATACCAGGAGTTCGGTGGCATCAGTAGGCAGTCGGGCAGCGGGCACATAAAGCGGTGAAAAG
>JADLHR010000526.1 GCA_020848665.1 Anaerolineae bacterium | reverse complement strand
TGTTAAGCTGGCAACAGCGTGCGCGCAGGGAACCTTTGGCGCTCAGCATGGGACTAATGGGGTGAAGGAGCCGGCAAGGAGGCGTTTTGACGGATCAGCCCTGGTGGAAGCTGCCCCATCCCGACGAACCGGATGCGCGCTTGATCGAGCGCATCGCACGCGGCGAGACGGTCGCGCTGGAAGCGCTCTACGCCCGGCACGGGCGCGCGCTGCTGACCTACCTGATCGGTCAGGTCGGGGAGGCGCATCTGGCCGAGGAGGTCTTGCAGGACGTGATGCTGGTGGTGTGGCGCGGTGCGGCGCAGTTCCGAGGTGAGAGCGCCGTCACGACCTGGCTGCTGGCGATCGCCCGCCGCCGCGCGATCACCGCTCGCCAGCGCCGTGCGCCAGTCGAGCAGGCGCTCGACGAGCAGACTGCGTCGGAAGATACCGGGCCGGTCGAGACGCTGGCGCGCCGCTCGGAGCAGTCCGAGGTGCGCGCCGCGCTGCGCGCCCTGCCCGGCGATCAGCGCGAGACGCTGGAGCTGATCTTCTATCACGGGCTGACGGGTCCGCAGGCCGCCGAAGTGCTGGGTGTCGCGCCGGGGACGGTCAAAAGCCGCCTCCACCGCGCCAAAATCGCCCTCGAACGCGTGTTACGGTTACGGGAGAACTCCGATGCATGACCTCTGGCTGAGCCAGCTTCCGTACTACGCTGCCGGAACGCTTGACCCGGCGGAACGAGCCGCGCTCGAGGCGCACCTCAGCGGGTGTGAGGGCTGCCGCACGGCGCTGGAGTCGTGGACGGTGATCGCGGGTGCGGTGCGCGAGGATGTCGCCGTGCGCGTCGAGGCGCTGCCGCCGCTCAACCTGCCAGATGTTTTCTCGCGCAACGGCCACGCCCAGGACGCTCCTTCGAATCTCGGAAGGCCACGCAAACCTGAGAAGATGGAGAATCCAGACATGACAGTTCATTTCTCTGAGATCGTGAATCTTCGCCCCGCGCCGCAAAGCCGTTCCCTGCTGACGCTCGTCGCGGTGGTGCTGCTGATCGCCTTTGCTGGAGCAGGCGCGCTGCTGCTCACGGATCGGCTTGGCGATTCGTCAGCGCCCGCTGCGCCCGCGCCTGGTGGTGAACGACCCGATGGACTCGGCGCGCAGATCGGCACGCCAACCATGCCGCCGACCAGCACGCCGTTCCCGCTGGAAAGTCCCATAGCGGAGCATCTGTCGGTTCCGCAGATGACCGTGACGGCGCTGATTGAGCACTATCAGGCAACGCAGTCCGCGCTACCTGAGAAGCTTCACGATCCCTTGCTGGCGCCGACCGTGTTCCCGCCGACTCCCACACCAATCATGATGCAGCCGACGGTGGCGTTCGCCACGCCATCCAATGCGATTCCGCTGGATTACGGGCTGCCCGCGCGCGCCGAGATTGAAGGCGTGCGCTTCGAGGCGCAGACGTGGAACAACAGCGGCCCTGCCGCGCTGTCGATGGCGCTGAGCGCGCTCGGCTGGGAAGGCGATCAGGCCGAGGCGGCAGCATGGCTGCGCGCCGAAGGTGACGACAAGAACGTGATGCTGTGGGAGATGGTCGCCTTCGTGGAGCAGCAGACGGACTACGGCGCGCTGCATCGTGTGGGCGGCGTTCCGGCGCTGCTCAAGCGGTTGGTGGCGGCGGGATTCCCGGTCGTGATCCCAGTTGGCTTCGAGCCGGAAGCGGGTGAGTGGTACGGGCATCACTGGGTGGTGACCGGTTACGACGACGACGCGCAGACCTTCCTCGTCTATGACAGCTATCTGGGCGCAGGCGAGGACGGGCCGCGCGAAATCCCGTACAGTGAGTTGGACGACGCGTGGCGGCAATTCAGCCGGGCGTTCCTGATCGTCTACCGGCCAGAGGATCGAGCCGAGGCGCTCGACGAGCTGGCGCAGTACGCCGACCCGTTCGCCGGACGTGGCGAGGCGCTGCGTATGGCGCTCAACGACTCTACCGGTGACCCTGGCAATGCGTGGTCCCGGTTCAATCTCGGCGCAGCCTGGGCAGGCCAGGGCTATTACGCGACTGCGGCGGCGGCCTTCGATGAAGCCTTTGCGCTGGGGCTACCAGGGCGCACGCTGTGGTATCGTCCGGAGCCTTACGTCTCGTACTATGGTGCGGGACGGTTGCCGGACGTGTTGCGGCTGGCGGATGAGCAGAGTCAATCCGGGTTCTTCGAGGAAGCCACTTATTGGCGAGGGATGGTCTTCGCGGCGCAGGGGTTCACCGATCTGGCGCGCCAGGAGTTCGACGCCGCGCTGGAAGTCAATCCGAATTATTTGCCTGCGCAGGCTGCCCTGGCGGAGCTGACCCTCTTTGAGCTAAACGTCCCCTTCTTCCCGGCGGGCCGAAGCTTCACCCCATTCGATCCGCCGCAGTATTCGTCTGTCGAACCGCAGAGCGTGTCGCCTACGCCGAGCATGGCGCCGCCCATCCGTGCTACGCCAACGCCGATTTCGGCCAACTAGCAGACTGCAACCGCGATCTCTTGGCCCCTTTTCCTGCGCGGAAAGGGGCTTTTTGCGCTGCCGCGTGGACGGCTCAGCCGGTGGGATCGAGCAGCGCCGGGCCGCGCTCGAAACCACCCCAATGCCGGTCGTGATAGAGCAGGGGCGGGCGCCCGACCGTGTGTCCACCGGCCAGCACCTCGCCGACGAAAATGAGGTGATCGCCGCCATCATACGCCTGCCACACCCGGCAGTCGAGCCATCCCATCGCGCCGGGCAGCAGCGGGCTGCCGCCTGGCCCGGTCGCGCAGTCAAGCCCCGCGAAGCGAT
>JADLHR010000525.1 GCA_020848665.1 Anaerolineae bacterium | reverse complement strand
GTCAGCAGCTCATCGTCGGTATGCTCCTGGACAAACGGGCTGTCCGACAGGTCTTTGCCGATGCGGTGCCCGGTGACGCCCGCCGCGCCCGCGTTGTGGCACGAGAAGCAGTTGCCCTGGTACAACGTGCGCCCGGCGGTAACCGTTTCGAGGGGGTACGTCAGGTTAGCCACGTCGATCTGCGCTTCGAGCGCGGGCAGATCGACCGGGCGCAGCCCGTTGGCGTCGATATACGCCTCGACTTCGCGCCAGCGCACATGCTTGATGAGCGTCACCAGGTCGTTGATCTGCGGCGTGGTCAGGACGCCATTCTCATCCGAGGCGAAGGCAACCATCGCCGTCCCCGGCCGTCCGCGCGCGATCGTCTTAAACACCTCATCGTCGCTCTTACTTCGCACGGTGGAGTCATTGATCGGCAGAGCCGTATTCAGCCCTTCGCCGGACGCGCCGTGGCACTCTACGCAGTTGGCCGCGTAAACCTGCATGGCGCGCTGGATGGCGGCGGCCTGCTGCGCGGTGATCTCCTCGACCTGGCGGTTCGGCTCGCGCAGCATGTTCAGGCTGAGCAGGGCGACGATCCCCACCAGCGCCGCCAGACTGATCTTGATGATGTGCTTCGACAAAAAGAGTCTCCCTGCGAAAAACTATCGATAGCCAGGGCCAGGCTGCCCCGGAGCAGTTGAATCGAGTGTCGCGGGCGCGGCGCCGGGCGCGGGCGGAGGAGTCGTAGGCGCGTACACCAGGTCTTCGGGCGTGACGCTCGTCCGCCGCAACGCCTGGCGCGTATCGACCTTGACCCGGTCGTTTTCGATCAGCACGGCAAAGCGATCCAGCGGGCGCGGCGCGGGCGGGTTCACCACGCTGCCGTCGCGCTCGAACTCCGAGCCGTGACACGGGCAGGCGAATCGCCTGCGCGCCGTATCCCACCCGACGACGCAGGCGAGATGTGGGCAGGTGCTGCTCAGCGCCAGGAAGCCGCCATCCGCGAAGCGAATCAGGAAGAAGCGCGCCTGCTCGAAGGGCGTGACCGTCTCCAGCGGAAAGTCGCCCGATAGCCCGGCAATCAGCACCTCGCCAAAGCTGCCCTCAGCCTTGCGGGACGCGAGAAAGCGCAGGCCGATACACGCCGCCTGCCCGGCCGTGAACGCGGTCAGCACGCGCCACGTCAGGCCGAAGAAATCGCGCCGCGTCATTCCCTCGGAAGCATCAGGGCGGGGAACGGAGCCGGACCCAGGCCCAGGCAGGTCTATCGGTTCCACGGAAGCACCAGCGCCATATTCTCGCCGCGAAAGAAAACGCCAATCACCGTCAGCGTGAGGAACGCCGCGAACAGCAGGGTAAACAGCGCCAGGTTGCGCTCGCTGCGCGTGGCGCCCTGCCGTCCGAGACTCCAGTAATATACCACCAGCCCCAGCGCCAGCGCACCGATCGGGACCGCGCCATTGCTGATCGCGGTCGGCAGCCCGCCAAACAGCGCCGGAAGATCGAGCCAGTGCTCGTCGGCCACCACCAGCGCCGCCGTCAGACCAGCGCCGAGGAGCGCGCTCAGCGCCGCCAGCCAGCGCCCGCGCCGCGAGCGAAACCAGATGCCGGTCACGTTGCGCTCCGGGCGCGGGTCGGCGTCCGTGTAGGGCAGCAGGAACAGGCCCAGCAGCGTCAGGCCGGGGATCACGACCGTCACAAAGGCGGGGTGGAAGTGCAGCAGCAGCTCCTGAAACCCCATGAAGTACCAGGCAGCTTTGGCCGGGTTGGGCGGATGCGTCGGGTTGGCAGCGTCTTCGAGCGGCGCCGGAACCCAGGTGGACCACGCGATCAGCAGCGCCAGCGCCAGCAGCGCCAGCCCGATCTCCAGGTTGAGCAGATGCGGGATAGTCGTGACGCGCTCGATCCGCCGCCGGTCAAGCGGCGGCTCGTTCAAGGCGCGCGGCAGGCTGAACGTATCCTTGCGCACGCGCCAGATATGATACGAGATAATGATCGCCAGCAGCGGCGGGAAGACGACGATATGGAACGCGAAGAACGTCCGCAGGGCGAACTCGCCGATGTCGCCGCCGCCGACCAGGAACTCACGGATCGATGCGCCGGCGACCGGCACATAATTCAGCATACTGGTCGCGATCGTAGTCGCCCAGTACGCCAGCTGGTCCCAGGGCATCAGGTAGCCAGTGAAGTTCGAGAGAGCGACCAGCGCCAGCAGCCCCAGCCCAAGCAGCCAGTTGAACTCACGCGGGGGGTGAAACGCGGCGGTGTAGAACACGCGCAGCAGGTGCAGCACCGACACGATCAGCAGCAGATTGCCGCTCCAGTGATGCATGTTGCGAATTAGCGCGCCGATCCAGATTTCGGCGGTGAGCGTTTGAATGCTGGCATAGGCGTCGTTGGGCGAGGGCGTATAGGTGAAAGTCAGCAGCACGCCGGTGAACCCCAGCACGCCGAACAGCACGATCGCGAAGATACCCAGTCCGTAGCTGTACGTCGCCCGCAGCGCGCGCTGCGGCACGCGCGGCGCGTGCAGATGCAGAATCAGATCGTTGAGCGTCAGGCGGACGCGCCCCCGATCGGATTCCGGCCACGGCTCGCGCCAGATCGACCGCCGGACGCGAGTCAGCAGCCCCGGCTGCGGGCCGCGAGAATCATCCTGGTTCACAGAGCTACAAGCTGTCCTTTCGCGCTACGCCGCGCTTTACCCGTCCGCGTCGCGTGCGCAGCGAAACCCCCGGAACCAGTCGCGCGAGTCCGGAGGCGCCTGAAAGCGTGTCGCCGCGCTGGTGCCATAGTCGATGTAGCTGCCCAATCCGCCCCGGAATACGCGCGGGCTGGCCGCGTCGTCGGACGCCTCACGCCCGTCCCCGGCGCGGTAGGGGTACGGCCGGTACAGGCTGCTGACCCACTCCCAGACGTTGCCGCTCATATCCAGCGCGCCGACCCATGATACGCCCGCCGGACGGCTGCCAACCGGCGCAGTCTCGTTGTTGAAATTGCCGTCGAAAACCAGGTTATCTTCAACAAAGCGGTCGCCCCAGGGATAGTACAGGCTGTCCGGGCCGCGCGCCGCGTACTCCCACTCGGCCTCGGTGGGCAGCCGAGCGCCGCGCGCCGCGCAGAAATCGCGCGCCTCGAACCACGTCAGGTTCTCGCGCGGGCGGTCATCTCCGGTAAAAACGCCCTGCGAGCCAAACCCGGCGTTCGTCACCTCAGTGCGATCGATCCAAAACGGACGGTCAAAGCAGACTTCGTGCACCGGCTGCTCGTCGCGCCGGCCATGCTGGCTGCCCATCAAGAAGCAGCCCGGCGGCACCTGTACCATCTCGACGCCGCCGAAATCCTGCGTGATCACCGCCCAGCCCTCATTATGCTCGACGTAGTCCGGCCGGGGCGCGGCCGGGCCGAGCGGCCCGCACCCGACCAGCGCCAGCACGATAAAGCCCGCTGGAAGGGCACGCCACCGGCTCATCCAACGGGTCGGCTTGCACCAACTCATGAGAAAACCTCGCGCGCAGACTGATCGGCGGGCGAAATATTCGATTCACCACGCCTGGCGCTGTATTGCCCGCAAGTATAGCTCGACCGGCTGGACCAGTGCGACCCTATGCCAGAATAACGATTAGCGCGCGCGCCCGCCGATTGCCGCGCTTGTTTTACCACAATCGCGGCGGCTTTTCGAGAGCGCGCCTGCCCGCTCTCGCTGGCGCTGTCATGCTGGCGTCCGGCTGCCGGCGGTTGACGACGCCCGGCGGCTCTGTATAATCGCTGGCGGCCATCCGGCCAGCTTGGGTTTCGGATTTTCAGCAGGAGTGAACGTTATGGCTCGCAAATGGACCGCCGCGCTCGCCCTTCTTGTCCTGGCGACTCTGCTTATCCCGCAGGGCATGATCGCCGCACAGGGACGAACGGTGCGTATTCCCGTGTGGCACGGAATCGAGGACTCGTCCGGCCAGCACACCGTCCGCGCCGCGACGACCGTCGTCGCGCATTATGTCTGGGTGGCGAAAACGGCGGAGCAGGTCAGGGACTTCATCGCGCACGCCGACATCACGCTGACTCTCAACGACCAGCCGATTTTCACCCCACAGCCCGGCGCTGATCCCGGCTGGCAGGAGGTCGAGGTCTCGCAGCTCAATAACCTGGCGCGCGCGCAGTGGACGTTCCCGCTGCCTCCGCTGGAGCCGGGCACCTACACTCTGAAGACCGTCATCGCGCTCGATGCCGAGGTCTCGGATGGGCTGGAACAGACGCCCTTCTCCGGCGTGGTGAACGAAACCACCAACACGATCATCATTTCAGGCGGCGCCACAACGGCGGCAGTTCCGGCGCCTGCAACAACTTCGCGGACCACGGCGCGGACCACGCCCACCGGTGAGGCAAGCTGCACGGCGGTCGTCGCCACCTTCGTCAAGCCAGCCGTCGGCTATTGGGGTCCGGACCCCGATAAACCGATCATGCCGGAGTTCGTCGTTCCGGAAGGCAAGTCGCTGTGGACGTTCGGCATGGACGCGAACCACGAGTATTACCAGGTCTTGCTGGACGAAGTGCTGTTCTGGGTCGAGGCCCATACGCTCAGCCCGCGCGCAGACGATGTGTGGCACAGCGCCCCGCTCCCGAACTGCGTCGTCGAATAGACCGCCCCGCTCCACACTGACGCACAGACCAGGGCGCATCATATGCGATGCGCCCTGGTAGTTTCCTGGCGACCGGACATCCGCGCCATCTCGCTGTTGCTCAGCTTCACACCGTGGAATCTGGTCACCGATCCCCGCTGGATCGACGCGCAGAACTGGGGTCAGGTCTTCACCTTTTCCGCTGCCGGAACGCTGCCCGTCGTCAAACCGGAAACCGGCGAGCAGGCGCGCCGACGAACTGGATCACGCCGAAACGCCCGGTCGTGCGCCACCGGGTGTCTTCGCCGTCCAGGGCGCGGCGCCGCGCCGGGTCTATTCCGACCAGCGCATCGCTCTTGATGCTGCGCAGTGCGACAACCGGACCCGGAAAGTAGCGCACCGCCTCGGCGAACGAGGCGCGTTCATCCCATATCGCGTCGCCAATCACGCGCCGGTAGTTGGCGTCGCCCTTGAAGATCACAACGCGCGACTGGCTCATAACCTGCCGCATGGCGGGCGGCATCTCCCACACGAAACGGCTGCTGGTCCACAGCGGCGGCGCGGCCAGCCGCAGGCGCATCTCGCCCCACGCCCGGCGCAGCCGCTCCGCCAGCGCGCGAGGCCGTCCACCGCGCTGCTCCAGCGCGGCAAGGGTCTGCCAGACATCCGAAATCGTCGCGTCCGAAACGAATACCGGGTACGCCTTGACGTGCATCACCACCCGGTGCCCGTCCGTGATCAGCGCGTCAACCAGCGCCAGGTCAACCATCAGCTCCAGCCCGGCGTTATCGATCACCAGGTGTACCGGCCCGGCGTCCGGCGGCGCGGAGGCCAGGTGCTCGACCAGCGCCGCGCGATCATCCACCAGCAGATCATCCTCCGACGCTGCCCCGGCGGCCAGGTCCCCCGCAACGTGGCTGAGGTCGGCCCGGTTGCCCCACAGGGACGCCAGCAGCAGGTGATATACGCGGCCGGGATCCGCCTCCTCAATCGCCAGCGCCTGATCGAACGCGGCCCACAGGCGCTCGCTCTCCAACTCGGCCTGCTTGATCGGGGCAAACGGGTCGCGCCCCGTCTCGCGCCAGCGCACGGCCTGAATCAAACACCGGTAGAGAAAGGTTTCGGCGAAGAACCACACGTTGTGCTGCCAGGTCAGCGGCTGGGTGCGCGCGCGCTGCTCGCGGTAGGCGGCCGCCCAGTCGTCATAATCCGGGGCGGGAGCCGGCTCGTCGGCGAGCATCGGGATCGGCGCGCCATCCAGCAGGTCCTGACGCAGGCGCTCAATCGCCGCGTGAATGCTGGCGGGATAGTCAGGGTTGGACTCCAGCACCTCGCGCAGAATGCGCGGCACGCGCCCGGTCATCGAGTAGCGGGCGAACCAGTTGTCCATCGTGAGCGGGCTGGGCCGCCCGGCGGGTGAAGCCATCGTAACATCCTCCTGGGCGGAGCGTATCGCCGCCACTTGACCAGCTTCGGCGGCAATCCTGCCGATCATAAGCGGCCGGGTCCGTTTAAGCCAATACGCGCCGGGTGGCGATCCGTTCGGGCAGCCGAAAAAACAGGCCAGGGCGACCGCGATCGTCCTGGCCTGAAAACTGGCAGCGTTGCGCTTGTCCGAGCAGTTTATCCGGGGGCCTGCGGCAGCGCGACGACGTAGACCAGTGAAGGGTCGGCGGTCACCCAGCAGTTACCGCTGGCGTCCGTTACACAGGTTACACGCCACCACTGGCTGTCGGCGCTGCGCCCGGTCACGTGGGCTTGCTCGCCGGGGCGCATCACGCCTTCAACCGCGTAGTTAAGGCCGGGGCCAGAGCGCAGGCGCACGTAGGTATACGCGACCAGGTAGGCCGGAGGCGTGCTGACGACATCCCCCGACGGCACAGGGATCGTCAGCACCTGCCCGACAAAGATGCGGCTGGGGTTCGCGATCCCGTTGATCTGCGCCAGCAAGGTCATCGACACGTTGAAGCGGCGCGCGATTCCGAACAGGGTGTCACCCGGCTGCACGCGATATGATGTCTGGTCGCCCGGCACGGGCTGCGGGACAGGCTGTGGCATAGGCTGTGGCGCAGGCTGTGGCCCAACCGGGACGACGCACAGCGCCTGCCCGGCATAGATCAGATTCGAATTCGCCAAGCCATTGGCGGCGCGCAACGTCGCAACGGTCGTGTTATAGCGCAGCGCGATGCGGAACAGGTTCTCGCCGCGCTGGACGGTGTGATACTGCTGGCAGAGCGCCGACGCCTCCGAAACGGACGCGGCGGCAAGCGAGCTGGCGACCATCATCAGGACCGCCAGAAGAAACAGAAACGAACGGGAGCGACGCATGGCCTGGGGCCTCCTCGACGTGCTGTGTACTTGCGTACTCGGTGATGATTTCAGCATAGGCCGCTTCACACTGGCGTTCATCCGTCTTCCGGCGGACGGCTCGTCTGACCTTCGGAGGATTCTTCACAAACCTGCCACAGTGCACGCAAAAAACTGAGCGGGCTTGTGGCCCGCTCGGCGATGAAAAGGATGGCTCCAGACCGGGAGACGGCGGCGCTGCTGGGACAACCCAGCAAACAGCCGCTAGGCAGCCACGTCCCACACCGTCACGACGGCATCGATGTGGCTCTGCTTGAGCATCCGCGCAACCGAGATACGATGATGTCCGTCGATCACGAAGTAGCGCCCGCCAACTTCGATCAGCTCCACTGGTGGCAGGGGTTTGCCCTTCAGAATGGCCGATGCCACTCGTACCCAGCGGTTCCTGGCCCGCTCGCTGAGGGGGTAAAACTCGCTGTCAAAGCCCGCGCCGCCATCCACGCTGCCCTGAATGCGGTTCAGCGGAACGGCGCGCACGCCGCCTTCATGGCGCCCGGACAGGCGGGCGCTCGCCTGAGCACGCTCCAGACGGTCAAGCCGCCGCAGTTGTCCGTGCAGGCGCCCGACGAGCTTTTTCCAGCGCGCCGCGCGCAGCGAGTGATCGAACAACTGGATCGCCTGCGGCATGATCATCTCAGCCGTCGTCAGCTTGGTAGCGCGAAAATTAGGAGACATCAGCGGTGTATACATGGCATGTCCCCCTTTTCCTTCTCACCGGGCAGCGCCGGCGCGCGGCCTGTTTGTCGTCACGCCTTCTGATACTACGCTTTCAGGATAGAGAGGTTGCGGCGCCAGCGCATCCGCCGAACGACGGAGCGTGGGGGGAACCTTCGGGGGATTTTGCACAGTCCGCCGCGTTGCTCTTTTGGACCGCCAACACTATGATAATGTTATGCTCGCTCTGACCTTCGAGATAGCTGAGCGGACGTAAGTTTTCTGTGCGGCTTTATCGCCTGGCACATCCAGAGGGAGGGAATATCATGCTCAAAGAGTTTCGTGAGTTTATCATGCGCGGGAATGTTCTTGACCTGGCCGTCGGTATCATTATCGGCGCGGCATTCACGACAGTGGTCAACTCGCTGGTAAACGATATCCTGATGCCGCCGATTGGCGTCCTGGTCGGCGGCGTGGATTTTTCGGAGATCGGCATCACGCTCAAGAGCGCGAGCGGTGAAGACCCGGAAGTCCGGATGGGCATCGGCCTCTTCATCAACGCCCTGATCAACTTCCTGATCGTGGCGGCTGCCGTTTTCTTTGTAGTCAAGGCGTTCAACGCGGCAATGACTCGCTCGCGCCGCAAGAGTGAAGAAGCTCCCGCTGCCCCGGCCGGGCCGACTGTCGACGAGCAGCTGCTGGCAACTCTGGAACGCCTGAATGGCACGCTCGACCGCCTGGAACCTGGCGCCCGCCCAGCCCCGCCTGCCGCGCCCGGCGACTAGGGCGAGCATTCCCCGCAATGGCGCGCGCAGCGTTTCGCAGCGGCG
>JADLHR010000524.1 GCA_020848665.1 Anaerolineae bacterium | reverse complement strand
TCTTCGACCACCACGAAAATCATCGCGCCAGCGGCGAAGGCCAGCGCGTAGGGCAGGATCGGCTGCGCGATCAGCACCGCCGCCGCGCCGATCACCGCCGCGACCGGCTCGACCAGCGCCGAAAGCTGGCCGTACCACCAGCTTTTGCGGCGTGACATCCCCTCGCCGCGCAGGGGCATCGAGACCGCCAGCCCTTCGGGGAAGTTCTGAATGCCAATACCGATCGCCAGCGCCACCGCGCTTGCAACCGTGGTCGAAGACAGGTTTTCCGCCGCCGCGCCGAACGCGACGCCGATCGCCAACCCCTCCGGGATGTTGTGCAGCGTGATCGCCAGCACCAGCAGCACCGAGCGCCGCCAGGTCGTTTGCAGCCCTTCGGGGGTGCCTTCGGGCGTGCCGACATGCAGGTGCGGCAGAACGAGGTCCAGCCCGCGCAGAAAGACGCCGCCCAGCAGAAAGCCGGTCACCGCCGGAACGAACGCCGGCAGGCTCGACACATCTTCCGCCATGTCGATGGCCGGAGCGAGCAGCGACCAGAAGCTGGCCGCGATCATTACGCCCGCTGCAAAGCCGAGCATCAGATCGAGCAGCCGCCGGTCGAAGCTGCGTGTGATGAATACGGCTGCCGCGCCGAGCGCGGTCATGCCCCAGGTGAAGCCGGCTGCCAGCAGCGCCTGCGCGATCGGGTGCAGGTCCTGGAAAAAAGACAGCATCATGCAGATGTCTCCTCAAAGGGTGAGAGAAGCCCCGCGCAGCGAGCGCTCTGCGCCCCGCCGGGCGCAGAAACACGTTCTAGAGGCTGCTATGCACTTCGTGGCCTGGAAACCAGAGCATCTGGCGCATAACAGCCTCTGGCGCGTGAGGAGCGTCACTTCAGACCCGAATGCAGGAAGCTGCTAATGAACTGGCGCTGGAAGATCAGGAACGCCACAAGCAGCGGCAGTACAATGATCATCGTCGCGGCCATGACGAGACTCCACTGCGCGCCGATGTCCGTCAATTGGGTAAAGCGCAGCAGCCCCATCGTCAGTGGGCGGGCGCGATCGCTTGTGATGACCAGCGGCCAGAGCAGTTCGTTCCAATGGAAGCTGGTGCTGACCAGCCCCCACGCGATCAACGAGGGCCAGCTTGGCGGAAGGTACACATGTCGAAGAAGATGGTACCAGCGGCAGCCGTCTACCACCCCGGCATCAACCAGGTCGCGCGGGACGCCCAGAAATGCCTGTCGCATCAGGAAAGTTCCCATCGCGGAGCCGAAGTATGGCATCGCCATCGCCAGCGGCGTGTCATAAAGGGAGAACTTGTGGTAGTAAATCGCGCGCGGAATCAGCAGCATCTCGGTCGAAAATTCACGGACGGTGACGAAGTTCGGCACGAGAAGCACGGCGGTTGGGATCATCATTTGCAGCAGGATAAGCGTAAACAACAGCCTGCGCCCCACAAAGTTGAAGTGGGCGAATGCAAACCCCGCCAGGGTAACTGTCACCATCTGGACGACGATCGTCAGCACAACAAACTGGATAGTGTTTGAGTAGTAGCTCGTGGTGAACGAGCCGTAGGTATTCAGCCCTACCAGCGCCGCTATGGCTGCAACCGCGCCCAGCAGAAACGCCGTTGTGCGTCCACTGAACCCCCAGCGGCGCGTGGCTGCGGCAATCAGCGCCGCCATCGCCAGCAGCGCCACAGCGCCTAATACGGCAAGAGCGCCCTGGCTGACGCCAACCCGCGCAGCAAACTGCTCGGCGCTGAGCGCGTTCCAGCTCGGAAAGAATGGCGCGAGCGCCGTCGCCCGTTCGTAACTTTCTGCCGTGATGCGGCTGCTGAACCAGATATCCCCACGCCCCAGGCTGTCCCCTGGCGGCCGCAGCGAGACGATTGTCGCCCAGGCAATCGGCACCGCCCATACCAGCCCCAGCGCGATCGTGATCGCCGAGACGAGCCAATTGGTCCATGATGGACGGCGGCCCATCATCCGCGCTACAGCCCGTGAGGAAACAGTCAAAGAATCACGGGCCATCTTCGTCCCGCTCCGAAATTAAGAAGTTCACCAGCGTCAGGCCCAGCAGGATGACGATCATGACCACGGTCAGCGCGTTTGCCAGCCCGTAGTTCTGCAGCACGAAACGCTGCTGGTAAATCTCGTAGAGCAACAGGTCTGCTTCGCCAGTGACCAGCTCGTAGGTCATCACCAGCGCATGATCGATGGTCTGGAATGCGCCGATAATCGCAATCACGCTGACAAAAAGCGTTGTGCGCTTCAGCAGCGGCAGCGTGATGCGGAACATTTTCACCCACCAGTTCGCCCCATCCAGCGACGCGGCTTCATAGACATCGTCCGGCAGGTTCTGCAGGCCAGCGAGATAGAAGATCATGAAGTAACCAGCATTTTTCCAGATGGCGACGATCACCAGCGCCCACAGTCCGAGGCTGGGATTGATGATCCAGTTTTCCGGCCCGCTGTAGCCGAAAAAGCGTAGCGTCGAATTGAACAGCCCATAGCCGGGGGTGAAGAAAAACAGCCAGATTGTCGCGGCGCTGACCATCGGCAGCATCGTAGGATAGAAGAACGCCACACGCGCCAGGCCGATGCCGCGTACCTTGCGGTTGACCAGCGTTGCAAAGACGAATGCCAGCAGCATACTCGACGGGACAGTCGCCGCCACGTAAATCAGCGTGTTGACCATCACCTGCCGGAACTGCCGCCCGATCTCGCTGTTGAAGTCGAACATCGCGCGGAAGTAGCTGAAGCCCACCGCGTGCGGCCCGCGAATGCTGCGTGGCATCGGCTCAATTCCCGGTAGCTGCAAGTTCGTATCCAGCGCGCGGTCGGGCCGGTTAGGGTGGTAATAAATCTGGCTGTCACGCAGAACCTTGAAGGTCGGCAGGATGGTGAACAGGAAGACGAAATAGAGCGTCGGCAGCAGCAGAAGATAGGGAAGTGGTTTCAGCCGGGGGCGCACGCGCCGTGTCCACGTTGTCCGCAGGGTGTCAAGCGTGTTGGTCGCCACGAGCCGTCCTCGCGGGTGGAAGCCAGAACAGAGTTGGGAGACGCCTGATCGCAGGCGTCTCCCGGGGTTATTACTGCGTCACGACTAGCCGCCGTAAATGCTCAGGATCGCATCCGCTTCCTGCTGCGCGGCGGCCATGGCCTCTTCGGGCGAAATCTCGCCGCCGAGCACGCGCAGCACGTAGCCATGAAAGATGTCCCGCACTTCTGCCAGCGATTGCACTGAGAACTCGCGGCCAGCCTGTTCGATTGTTGCGGCGGCCTCAGCCGCCTGCGGAACCTTTTCGATATAGGCCTGCCACGCCTCAGTTTCCAGGCCACTCATCCGGGTAGTGATGTAGCCGGTGCGGATGCTCCAGTCAACGGCCATCTCCGGGCTGGTGAGCCACGCCACAAAGTCCGCCGCCTGTTGCGCAGTTGCCTCGTCCACGCCCGCAACCAGGTAAAGATTGCCGCCGCCGGTGACCGTATAGAAGCCACCATCCCGGCCCGGCAGACCGCTCACGCCGAAGTCAAAGCCGGCGTTCTGGACCACACTCGGCAGCGATCCGGTGCTATGAACGATCATCGCGGCGTCCCCGCTGGCAAACAGGCCCGGCGCATCGCCCCAGTTACTCTGCACACCTTCGGGGGTTGCTTTGTACACCTGGAACAGATCCAGCCAGAACTGGAGCGCTGAAATCACGCCCTCGGTGTTGAAGAATACTTCGGTGTCGCTTTCGGAGACGATATTCTGCCCCGTGCCGATTGCAAACGGCTGGAATACCCAGTACGGCCAGCTATTCGGAATGAGAATCCCCCAACGTTCATCCGTGGTAAGCTGCTGCGCGGTTGTCGCCAGCTCATCCCAGTTGGTTGGCGGCTCCAGGCCAGCTTCACTGAGCAGGTCCCGGTTGTAGAACAGCAGCACTGTCGAGCGCTGGAATGGAATGCCGTACAGTTCTGCCTCGCCGTCCTGATCGTAGTCGTAGTAGCTGTTCGCCAGCCAGGCCGGGAAGAAATCCGCCAGCACCTCTTCAGACAAATACGAATCCCACGGCTGAATTGCCTCGGCATTCCGCAGGTCATAGATGTCCGTCGCCAGCATGATCGCCAGCTCTGGCAAGTCTCCCCCGCCTTCCATCGTGGTCAGCAGCTTGGTCTTTACGTCAGGATAGCCACCCTCGTACGACCAGACAATATCGACACCAGGGTTTTCGGCCTCATATGCTGCTGCGTATTCCTCAAGAATTTCGGTGATCGGGCTATCTACTGCAATGGGGAAATAGATCTCGATCGTTGTCTGCTCCTGCCCCGCGACCAACGACGGCCCGAACGACAGGGCCATCAGCGAGGCGACGAGAGCGATCACAAAACTCCGACGTTTCTTCATCGACGCACGCTCCTGGTGATAGGCCATTTGATCTTATGGCGAAAGAAGAAAAGAACCCCGCTGTTCGTGCTGGCTCAGCACACAGCAGTCCGAATAATATCGTCTCTATTATAACAAAGAAGGTGTCGTATCCCTACTGTCCACCGCAATCCGCTGTCCGCCAGGCAGGGCCGTGCCACGTCGCTGGCCGCGCTGCGTGCACAGAGAGCGCATGTTTGTTTACCACGACAGGCCGAACGCCTCTTGCAACCGGCTGGACGCCTGCTGGCGCGTCGGCAGGTTGGTCTGGCACCCTTCCGCTTCGATCACGTAGCTGGCGACCACGGCGCCCAGCTTCAGCGCCGTCTCAAGCGGCAGCCCGAGCGCCAGCCCCGTCGCCAGCCCGCCTACGAACGAGTCTCCGGCCCCAACCGGATCGACAACACGCGCGGGACGCGCCGCCGGGATCGCGCACTCACTTTCCGGCGTCGAAAGCACGCTGCCCTGCTTACCGCGCGTGGACACCAGCGCCCGAACGCCCAGGTCGAACAGCGCGTGCTTGCCGGGTGCGCCCAGGTGCGCTATCAGGCGATCAAGCTCGTGCTCGGTGCAGACGAGGAGATCGGCGGTCTGCACCATCGCGGCGGCGTAGTCCGGGGCTGTCATCAGCGCGCCGCTGACCACGACCTGCGCCCCGGCTCTCGACGCGAGCCGCGCCGCGCCAAGCGCGAAGTCGTCAAAGGTGTAGTTGATAATGGCTACTTTGGCTGAGGCCAGCACGTCCGCGTGAGGAACCTGCTGCGCCTGAAAAGCCGCCGCGCCGAGATGTGAGAGGCAAATTGTATCCCCGGACGGATCGCTGAACAGGAAGCTGTGTCCGCACAGCGATTCCTCAAGAACGATGACGCCGCGCAGATCAACCGACAGGGCTTCGAGATAGCCCTGATAGCCGCGCTCCCGAAAATCACGCCCGACCACGCTCACGAGCGCGGCTGAAGCGCCCAGCCTGGCCGCCGCTACCGCGTTATTTGGCGCACACCCGCCCCAATACGTGGCCTCAATCGCGCCAATCGAGCCAGTGATCTGGACGGTATCGCCGGGCAGCGGGAGCCGATCGACCCGAAACAGGTGGTCGAAATTGGTCCATGAGCCTACGGCCACCACGTCAAGCGTTTTGTCAGTCATCGGCCCGCCGAGCTGGACCCTCCTTCGCTTATTTTGGGCACAGAGCCAGGGAAGTGGGAAGCGTCCCGGCGCAAGTGCATAGAACGATGTATCCCCCATCCTTCCGTCCCTTCGGACGGCGTTCCTTCCCCCAGCGCGAGGGAAGGAAAAAAAACAGACTCCCTTTCCTCATTTTGGGGGCAAGGGGCCGGGAGGTGGGAAGCTCTACCCGGCGCAAGCCCACCACACGCGCTAGAGCCAGCCCACAGCTTCGGGCAGTTGGCGCAGATACGCCTCAACCGAGCGAGCGAGCGAGCTGAACAATATAGCGATAGCGGTTGCCGTTGTACGTGTTTTCCGAATATTCGATGTGCAGCCCGGCGCTTGTAATGGTGAGCCAGGTGATCCGCAACACTGCGTCGCGCAAGGGAATATTGAGCAAAAAACTCTCGTGTTCATCGGCCAGGCCTGCCTCGATCGACGCCTGCCCGGTAGCGATCCGGTAGCCGTAGCGGGTTTCGAGCAGATCGTACAGCGAGCCGCGAAAGTCCTCGTCGAGAGCGATGGTGGGGATCAGATAGGACGTGGCGATGACGAACGGCTTGCCGTCGACAAAACGCAGCCGTACGGCTTTGACGGTTTTACACCCTTCCGGCAGCTCAAGCGCCTTCAGCACCCGGCTGGGCGGGACGGCCAGCTCTTTAGCCAGCACCTGGCTGGTCACGCTGAGGCCGCGCTGGCGCATCTCGGCGCTGAAGCTGGTCAGGCCGGGCAGCAACTCGTTGATTTTCCGCTCTGCAACAAAGCTCCCTACCCCTTGCCGCTTCTCAATCAGGCCCCGGTCGGCCAAAATACGCAGCGCCTCGCGCACGGTGGCCCGGCTGACGCCATAGCGATCGCTCAGCTCAGACTCGGTGGGCAGCGCCTCACCGACGAGCAGCGTGCCGTCCTCGATTTGCGAGGCGATATGCCC
>JADLHR010000523.1 GCA_020848665.1 Anaerolineae bacterium | reverse complement strand
CGGCGAGGTCGTCGAGCGACAGCGTGCGAAACGTCCCGCTCTCGCCGAACAGACCATTCCATTTCTCTTCGATGCGGGTCTTGAAGGTGTCCCAGGTGCCCTGGATCGTCCCCTCGTCGCCGAACAGGCCGTTCCATGTCTCCTCGAACGACGTGGCGAAGGTGGCGATCTTGGTCTTGAGCGAGTCGTCGCCGTCGCCGAAGACGCTGTCAAACGCGCCGGTCAGCTTCTGGAAGCCAGACGAGTCGCCGATCCGCTGGATCGCCGATTGGAGCTTCTTGTTGTTGGCGGTGGCGGCGTTGAGCTGCTTGGCGAGACCGGGCGTCATGAACGCGCCGGCGAAGGCCGCGCCCATGTCGCCGAACAGCGCGTCGACTTCCTGGTCGGTCACGCCCAGGAACGACCCGACGCTGGACGACAGGTCCGGGAAGACGCCGCCTGCGCCGCCCGCCGCCGGCTCTGTGTCCGCCGCGCCGCCGCCAGACGCTGCCTCCTTGACCGCCGTCGCCACGCGCTCGGCGCTGCTCGCCAGCGCGTCTTCGGGCTTGGTGCGCCGCTCCTGGATGGCCAGCAGGGCGCGCAGCACCGCCTGCTCGGACTGCTTGAGCGCGAGCTGGTGCTCGGCCTCGGCCGTCATGTCTTCCCAAAGCTGCTTCTGCTGCTGCAGCGCCTCGTTCTGCCGGTCCAGGGCGCGCACGCTCGCGGCGCTTAAACCGCCCTTCGTAAACTGCTGAAGCGCGGCGTCGAGGCGGCGCTGCATGGCGTCTTCGGCCCGCTGGAGCGGTTCGAGCACCGACGCGGCGGTCGCTTTCGCAATCTCCAGGTGGTCGACGAACGGCTGCAGTTGCGCGTCCAGCTGCTCGAGCAGCGCCGTGACCTTGTCGTGCGTCAGCAGGGTGATGTCGCCCAGCAGCGCGTCGACGCGGCCCATCATGTCGGACACCGGCGCCAGCGAGACGCCGGTGAAGCCTTCCAACCAGGCCGCCATGATCGCCGCGCCGCCGCGGTCGATGGCCGCGAGCGGGCCGCGCTTGGGCGGCGAGAACCCCATCAGGAAATCGGCGATGAATTCGGCGATGGCGATGACGGCCGGGTAGATCAGGGTGTTGGCCGCCCACAGGATGCCCTGGGCGTAGGCGCCGAAGGTGCGCCCGGCCGACTCGGCGAAGCGGACCGGGTCGAGCAGCTTGGTGAACGGCTCGACGATGGTCTTGATCACGACGTCCTTGACCGGCGCGAACAGCCGGCCGATCTGCTCGACGATCCACTGGAAGGCGCGCCCGAGCAGGCGCAGCGACCCGACGATCACCACCACCCAGCGGTGGATGAGGGCCAGCGCCGGCGCGATGGCGTCGCCCAGCGCGCTCTTGAAGAGGGCAAACGCGGTTTGAATCGGCCCGAAGATCGTCTGGGCCAGCTCGTAGAAAATCGGGATGACGACGTTCTGGAGCGGCCAGGCGATGGCGGTGACGATCGTGTCGGCGACCGCCAGCAGCGTCGTGAAGATCGGCTGGACCGCCAGCGCGAGCCGGTCGAGCGTGTTGGTCAGCGTCGTGCGGATGCGCGCGATGTGCTCCGACGCCTGCAGCGCGCTACGGCCATAGAGGTCGAGCCCTTGCTGGCCGGCGGCGAGCGTGGCGTTCAGGATCGCGATCTGTCGCTCTTCGGCGGTCAGGGCGTCGACCGCCTTGCCGATCGCCTTGGCGTAGGCTTCGGTCGCCTCGCCGACTTTCAGCACCAGGCCGGTGTTGTCGATCATCAGCGGGCTGCTGCGCTTGACGCCGGTGACCAGCGAGTTGAACAGGTAGTCCACGTCCTGCCCGGTGGCGCGCGCCTGGACGCGCGCGATCTCCAGCAGACCCGCCAGCCCGCCTTCGCGCCCCAGCGCGGCCGCCAGCTGCGGCCCCGCGCCGGCCAGGGCCAGGTTCGCCTGGCGCATCAGCGCCATGTCGGATACCGTCCCCAGCGCCGCCTGCCGCAGGTCGCCGAGGAGCGTCCCGGCCGCGATCCCGGCGCTCTGCGTGATGGCGTCAAACGCCTCGACCACGCCCGTCATGGCCGCGCCGCGCAGCCCGAGGCCGACGAGCGCCGCCCCGAGCGCCAGCGCGGCCCCGGTCGCCAGGCTCATGGCCAGCGCCGAGGTCTGGAGACCGCCGACCAGCGCGGTCAGTCCGTGCAGGGCGCCGCCCAGCTGCGGCGACAGCCGGCCCAGCACCAGCCCGAAGCGGTCGACGCCTTGCGTGAGGGCTTGCACGCGCGCCAGCGCCTCTTTCGGCACGACGTCGCCGACCTTCAGGCCGCGCAGGCCGGTGGCCGATCGCGTCGTCAGGCGTTTAAAGCTGGCGTCGAGACTGTCGACCGCCTGCTGCGCCGTTTTGACGCCGCCGGCGAACGCCTGATGCCCCCGCAACACCAGCTGCAGGCCGGTGCGTTCTAATCCCATGCTGCGCCTTTCAGCCCTTCAAGTTCGGCGTAGACCTGGTACGCGGCCAGCACCCAGGCCTTGCAGTCAAAATAGCGGCGATAGTCCACCCAGCGGTCGTCGCCGGGCAACGCCTGGTACTGCGGCCAGCGATAGCCGGCCCAGGTCGCGGCGAAGCGCTCAGCCAGCAGCCGCGTGGTCTGAATCTCCGGCGGGCGGCGGGTCTTGCGCTTCTGGCGCTGCCGCGTCTCCAGCCGCTCCCCGAGGCGGCTCAGCGGCTGCCACGGTCCCCGGCCCTCCCGAAACTGCGCTCTGAAACATGGCCTCGGCGCGCTCCAGCCCTTCCTCGGTCGCGACCGTCAGCGACGTCACCGTTTCGAAGAAGTGGCCCATCGCCTCGGTCGTCGGCAGCTTCGAGGCCAGCCAGGCGTACTTGATGTCCATCTCGCCCGAGAACCCCATCTGCTGCCACAGCTGCGCGATCGCCGGCGGCGGGCTGTCTTCGACGCCAATCAGGAACAGCACGCGCGCCATGCGCGTCTGCTGCTCGATCTCCCACTGGTTGAGGCGAGCGCGATAGTCGGCGTAGGCCTGTTCGGCGGCGCGCCGCTCCGGATCCGCCAGCGCCGCGAGGTCGTCCTTGGTCAGCACCGGCTCGTCGTCGCGGCGCGGCACGTACTGCACGCCGCCGCCGGCCATCTGCACCTCGCGCGCGGGCGGCCGGGGCCGGTCGGCTTCGCTCTGCGCGCCGATCAGCAGCACCGGGGCAATGCCGCGGCAGGTGACCACCGTGCCGTCGGGGAAGCGGTAGCGCGTGCGCGGCAGCCGGATCGGCGGCGCTTCGACCAGCGGCAGGGTGTCGCGCGCGTCGAGGTGGGCCAGGAACGCGGCCTGGTCGCTCGTGAGGGGCGTCGTCATCGTCATCCTTTCTGTCGCGCCTTAGCGCGGATCGGTCCCGAGCGCCACCAGTCCGTCGGTCGCGTCGTCGGCCAGGCCGGCCGCGACCAGAAAGTTCGGGCCGCCGACCGCCAGCGCGTTCCAGCGGTCCACGGCCGGCACGGTGTGGAGCGACGCGGTTTCAAAGTCGTTGCCGAAGGTCGTGGTGCGCGCCAGGTAGCCGTTGGCGGCGCCGGTGCCGGCTACGAAGCCGAGCGCGCTGGATTCGGCCGAGAAGACCAGCGCGGTGATGGCCGTCAGGCCGGGGATGCCGGTCGAGACAGGCGCCCACGTCTTGCCGGCGTCCTCGGCGTAGTAGAGCCGGTCGCCCCCGATCCACAGCGTGTCGCGGTCGCGCACCCAGCAGCAGTTGAGCGCCACGCCCGGCGCCGGGCCGGTCAGCGCGGTCCAGG
>JADLHR010000522.1 GCA_020848665.1 Anaerolineae bacterium | reverse complement strand
GAAGATGTCGCCTGGGAAGCTGAGTACAGCGTCCTGCTGGCGAACACCAACGAGAACCCCGCCCGCGAGGCCGCGCTGCTCGGCCAGATCGATGACACGGCGGTCGATGGTCTGATCCCGGTCAGCTCGCGCCTGCCGGACGAAACGCTGCTGCCGCTGCTGGAGCAGCACAGCGCGGTCGTCACCATCAACCGCCAGTTCGCGTCGCTGGCAAGCTGTGTCCGCCCGCGTCATGGCTACGGCTATCGCGCCTACCAGTCAGTGCTTTACCTGGTGCGCGCCGGCCACGCACGGATCGGGTACATCAGCCTGGTGCGCAGCCTGATCAACATGCAGGTCGAGGAGCTGATCGCTCGCATGGCAGAGCACAGCGTTGTAATACGGCGCGAGTGGTGCGCAACCTGCCTGCCCACCTGGGAAGCGGGTTACGAGATCGGGCGCCAGTTGCTCGCCGAGCACCCGGAACTGACCGCGATCGTCGCCGGGAATGATCTCGTCGCGCTGGGCGTGATGCGCGCCGCAGTCGAAGCCGGGCGGCGAATCCCGCAGGACCTGGCGCTGATCGGCGGCGACGATATCCTGCTCTCCAGCCAGGTCACGCCGCCGCTGACCACGTTCAGCGTACCGAAATATGAGATCGGGGCTAACGCCGCCCGCCTGCTGTTCAGGCGCATGGACGGCGATCTGGCTTACCGGGAGTATTTGTTCGACGAGGAATTCATCGAGCGTGGCAGCGCCCCGTAAGGCGCGCCGAACGATTGCGTACGTTGTCTAAAAATCAACTTGAGGGAGGATAGCCGGAATGGCGAATAAGGTGGTGTCGTTCGGCGAGATCATGTTGCGGCTCTCGCCGCCAGGGATGCTGCGCTTCGGGCAGGCGCGCTCGTTCGACGTGGTCTACGGTGGAGGCGAATCGAACGTCGCCGTGTCGCTGGCGAACTATGGCGTCCCGGTCGATTTCGTGACGCGGCTGCCAGCGAATGATCTCGGCGACGCCTGCGTGCAGTTCCTGCGGCAGTACGGCGTCGGCGTAAATCACATTGCGCGCGGCGGCGAGCGCCTGGGTATTTACTTCCTGGAGATGGGCGCGGTGCAGCGCGGCAGCAAGGTCGTCTACGACCGCGCACACTCCGCGATGGCAACCGTCGAGCCGGGAATGATCGACTGGGCGGCAGTCTTCGCCGGGGCGGACTGGTTCCACTGGACCGGCATCACGCCCGCGATCTCGTCTGGCGCGGCGGCGGCCTGCCTCGAAGCGGTGCGCGCTGCCAAAGAGCGCGGCCTGATCGTCTCGTGCGATCTGAACTTCCGCAAAAACCTGTGGAAATGGGGCAAGCCCGCCAGCGAGGTCATGCCGGAGCTGGTGTCCTACTGCGACGTGGCGATCGGCAATGAGGAAGACGCCGCGCAGGTCTTCGGCATCCACGCGCCCGACGCCGACGTGATCGCCGGGCGAGTCGAAGCGGACACCTATCGCGTGGTGTGCGAGGAGCTGCACCAGCGCTTCGAGGGGCTGACGACCATTGCGATCACGCTGCGCGGCTCGATCTCGGCCAGCCACAACACCTGGTCAGGCGCGCTGTGGCGCGAGGGGCAATTCTACACTGGCGCGCGGTACGACATCACGCATATCGTCGATCGCGTTGGCGGCGGCGACGCCTTCGTTGGCGGGCTGATTCATGGTTTGCGCGCTTACGACGACCCGCAGCGCGCGCTGGACTTCGCAATCGCGGCCTCGTGCCTGAAGCACTCGATCTTCGGCGATTTCAACCTGGTCAGCGTCGCAGAAGTCGAGAAGCTGATGCGTGGCGACGCCTCAGGGCGTGTGTCCCGCTGACGTAAACGGGCCAGTTCCCGCTGATACCCGGCGGCGCGCCATGTGCCGCCGGGTTTATCCCGCAATCACCCCGCATCGTTTTTCGCCCGATTTGACAAAAGTCAAAGACTCCTGCCTCTACTCGTGATAAATTTCATTAAGAGCGAGGCGCAGGTCACGTCTGTGTTACGTGTGCCTTGCCCGGCGCCTCGGACGGTCGAATCGGCTGGCGAAAAAACTGCTGGCGCGAGGGGGGGACACCGTGCGAAACGCCGCAAATCGCTCTGCTCAAGGACCACTTTGCAGATCGTATTTTGTTGAGGAGAAGCGTATGCGCACACTGCAAGGGCCACCTCTGTGGCTAAAACTGATCCTTTGCGCGGTTGTCGTCCTCGGCGTGGCTCTGGCGCTAAACAACGCTGCCCAGGCCCAGGGGCCGGACGACATGAAGCCAATCGCGGACTTCCCGGACCAGATGGGTGAGTGGGCGGCGAGCGCTCACGGCAACACCTACGATCTGGGCAAGGGGCCAAACACCTACTGCTCGCGCTGCCACTCGCCCCAGAACTGGGATCCAGCCGCGCGGCCCTCTGCACCGCCGAACTGCGTGACCTGCAAGTTCCCGCAAGACCCTGAGCTGCGTATCGCCCCCACGATGGACTTCGTCGAAGAAGCCGACTGGGTGGGCATCGCCTGCTCGACCTGCCATGTCGTCGAGGGTGACCTGATTCAGACGGCCTCGAACGCCTGGCTTAACCCGATCGCGGAAGAGTACGAGCCGGTTGCTTCATCCAACGAGCTGTGCGGCAAGTGCCACACCAACTCGACCGGCGTTTCCGAGACCGGCGGGCGCGGCGTGGACCATGAAGTGATCCTCGGCGGCAGCGCCCACCGCAACTGGGCCGCGACCATCGGTATGCGCCGTCCTGATCGCTGCACCGACTGCCACAACCCCCACACTCAGCAGCCGGCTGCCTGCACGGACTGCCACACCGACATCGCTGAGATCGAAGTTCACCAGACGCACGCGGCAGCAGTAAGCTGCGTGGCTTGCCACGACGCCTCGGGCGCTCAGGTTGGGTCGGTTGAGGCGATGGGTGGTGTGTGGACCACGGTTCTGAGCGAGATGAGCCGGTCCGGTGAAATGACAACGAAGCCCATCATCACCCACAGCCTGCAATGGCAGGTAGCGTGTGACCGGTGCCACTTCCCCGACAATCCGGCGGGCCTGACAGTTCGTGACGCGAACGGCGCGCCCGTTCAGTAGTGTCGCGCGGTGAGCGTTGACATCGACCGATCCAACCGGTGAGCCAGCAACGGTAACCGGTGCCAGTATGGTGAGAGCACCCCTCTCACCATACTGTTCATAAACCAGGTGAAATATTGAGACTGCTATGAAACAAAAAACACCCGATCCCACGAAACGCACCACCCCGTCGAGCCTGGGCCAGATCAGAGATGTCGTGATCGCGGTCATCCTGCTGGCGCTCGGCGCGGCTATCGTCGTCATTTATCAGGTCGAAGCTGGCAAAGCTGAGCCTGTCAGCATCGTTAAGAACACTGGCGGCGCAGCGTCTCAGATGCTGGGCCAGGGCGCGACCGGCGCACAGGGCACAGATGCGCTGTCTGAGAACCCGCTCGACCGGTGGGTTGCCGGACCACACTCCAACACCTATGTGGTCTCCGCCGACGGCACGAACGACAAGTGTAATCAGTGCCACGACCCGATCAACTACATCCCGTCGATGGAAGATATGCCGGCCAGTTGCTCGGTCTGCAAATTCAAGGTAGAGCCGCCGCCTCCGCTGACCGAGCCGGTTAATGCACACCAGGTGGACTGCAAGGTCTGCCATCGGGTGGACAGCGGCGGGACAGTTCTGGCCGACGTGACCTGGCTCGAGGTCGCTGCGATCGAGCAGTACGCGGACGTATCGACGGTCAACCAGTTGTGCCAGTATTGCCACACCGGCGCCGAGGCCGAGGGCCACGCTGACATTCACATCGCGGGCGCGCACGAGAACATGGCCTGTAACGATTGCCACGACCCGCACTCGATGCAGGCATCGTGCACATCGTCGGGCTGTCACGACAGCCTGGAAGAAATCCCAGGCCACGACGCCGACCACGCGAAGGTGCACTGCGTCGCCTGCCACGACACGACCGGGATGGAAGTCGGCCCGGACGAGGCGCGCGGCGGCCTGTGGGTGACATTCGCGGGCGAAGGCGACAACACGTTCCCGCACCTGTCGCACGCGCTGGGACGCGAGTCTGACTGCTCGCGCTGCCACGTCGAGGTCCTTCCGGGGAAGTATAAGTAACTGAGCTGGCCTGCGCCCGCTTTGAAGCTGAGAAGAGTTGGAGTAATGTCTTATGACGGTTAAATCAGCCCGCATCTTGTGGATCGTCGCGGTGGTCGCTTTGGGGCTGACAACGGCGATGAACTTGTTCGGCGGAATTGGCACGGTCTGCGCGGCCTTTCTGACCGAAAACTTCCCGCCGATGCTCGTCCTGCTCGATCACCAGTGGCTCTATCAACGTATGATGCTGATCACGATCGGCATCGGGATCGCCGGCGCGTCGGCGACCTTCGCGCTGTTTCGCGGCGGATCGAACGCTTACCGCAACGCCCTGCTGGTGCTGATCGCCGGCGTGGTAATGGGTGAGCTGCACACGCGCGCCTCATTGGAGCTGCGCGGCAAGATGGTCCCCGCGAACGTCAAGTTCTACCTGAACCTCTTTACGCTGATCCTGTTCCTGATCCTGGGGCTGCCCTCGCTGCGGAACCGGGTATCGTTCGCGTCCCCTCGTGGCCGGATCGAAGCGACAGCGGCAGGCGGCCTGGCGGCATTGATCGTTGGCGCCACGATGCTGACAATCCCGCTGTGGGTCGGCGATACGCACACCTACGAAGGGACCGACTGGACGAATGTGCTTCAGCCTGGCCTGAGCATCGTCGCGCTGGCTTTCATGGCGGGCGGGCTGGGAGTGTTCGTCAAGGCGGTGCTGGAAGTTGTGCGTCGGCCCGACCTCTCGAGCGCGCACCAGCCAGTGGTTTCCTCCTGACGCGCTGATTGCTCCACAAGAACGAGACCCGCTGAGGCTAGTTGCCCGGCGGGTCTTCTTTATTTCCGAAGGAACACGCTGGCTGCGCCATATAAAAAGACCCGCCGGGGTAAATCACCCCAGCGGGTCCGCTTCGTTTCCGAAAGAACGCTCCGGCTCAGCCGACCATAATCAGCAGCATGGCGGTGAGCATGTAAACCGAGGCGAACTTGAAGATACCGAAGTTCAGCCGGGGCGACGGGAAGGCGACGCTCACACCGGTCAGCACAGCCAGAGCCACGCCGAGGCCCACCGCCGCGTACAGACAGTGCGCCTGAAGCTGGATCAGCCAGGCGCAGACCGCCATCGTCAGCACCGCCAGGATCGTCGAGGCGCTGATGATCAGGCGCGTCTTGCGCTCGCCATAGTGGTTGGCGAAGGTCGGCACCCCTGCCCGCCGGTAATCCGCCGCATGCTTGATGCCATAGGTCATGATATGGGTCGGGATCCAGAGCAGGACAGCCAGCGCCAGCAACAGCCCGATGTACTCGATTTGCCCCGCACCGAGCGTGCGCCCGGCCAGGATCGGCATGCCGCCCGCGATTCCGCCCCACAGGATCGACCAGGGCGTGCGCCGTTTGAGCCAGACGGTGTACACCATCACGTCAAAAGCCAGCCCTGCGCCGACGACCAGCCCGTACCAGGGGTTGAGCAGTAGCGCACCGCCCACCCCCAGCGTTGACAGGATCAGCCCCAGCCAGAGCGCCTCGGCCGTGTCGATCTGGCCGGAGGGGAGCGGGCGTCGCGCTGTGCGCGCCATGCGCGCGTCGATGTCACGGTCGTAGACCATATTGAGCACGGTGCTGCCGCTGATCGCGAGGAACAGCGTCAGCACCATGCCAGCCATTGTCCGCCACGATTGCACCGGGCAGCAGGCGCTCATGAAGCCGGCCAACCCTGTAACCAGCAGCAACCCGGTCTGGAGGCTCTTGATCAACTGCCAGTACAGCCGCAGCTTGACCCAGAGGATCGCAGACGTGTGCTTACCAAGTTCTTGCGTAGCCAAGAGCGCCTCCTGCTTCCGTTCCGTTCAACTACACGTCTACTCAGCTGCGTTCACGTCGCGCACGCAGCGGAAGCCGACGCCCGGGCTGGTGAAGTACGGTGCTGCGTTGTTCGTCATCCACACGCGAAGGTAATGCTCGTATTCGCCCTTGCTGCCACCGCGCATATAGCGATAGTGCTGCCGCGCGTAGACATCGCTGGTCCACTGCCAGACGTTGCCCCCCATATCGTACACCCCATACGGGCTGGGCGAGTCAATCGTCTCGTAGTCGCCATACGTATTGCCGTTGTAGTAGCCAACCGGCGTCGTATCGCCCTGCTTGCCGGCGCTTTTCTCGAACGGATCACGGCTGGCGTAGAAATTTGCGTTACTACGCTTGACTTCGAATCCCCATGCGTACGGACGGGCATCCTCTGTGCCGCGCGCAGCTTTTTCCCATTCGACGCCAGAGGGCAGGCGTCCGCCAGTGTAGTCGCAGTAGGCGCGCGCGCCGAACCACGTCACGAATGTGACCGGGTGATTCTCGTAGCCAGCTTTGGGCGCAAACGCCTCGCTGGCGAAATTCAGGCGCGCACCTTCTTCGTTGACCGGGTACAACAGCCAGTCACCCGCGTCGATGCGCTCTTCGTGCCGGTAGCCGTGAAACTCGTCGCCCGGATAGAAGCCGAGGACCTCGGTCTGATCGTCGTTGAAGTGGATCGTTTCGTCGGCCAGCGCGGCGTTGAGGAACTCGGCATACTGCGCGTTCGTCACGAGCGTGACCATGATCTCATAGTCGTAATCAACCGCCGTCGGTTTCTCGAACTGGCCCATGAGGAACTCCCCCGCAGGAACCAGCGCCCAGGCGTCCGGGTCGATGCCCGTATCGGTCACCGGCGGCTCGCCCGCTTCCGCGGACGAACACGCCGCTATCAGCAGGGCTATCATGCAAATCAGGAAAAGTCTCGCCTTCATTTCGCCAACTCCTGCGCCGCGATCAGACCTTCGCGCTTTTCGGCTGTTGCAGCTTCTTCATAGTCCGTTTCCAGCAGCTCTTCGTGCCAGCGACCGCGCCGCTTGAACAGATCGACCAGTCGCCAGACCATCAGCGCGGCCAGCACCACCAGCACCAGCGCGAGGCCGAAGTCCGCGAGCAGCATGGTTACGTTCGTCACCGGCTGCTGATTCACCTCGGACACAAACAGGCGCTTCACTTCGAAAATAGTTACAGCGCCAAACGCGAGGTCTGACCCGATGATGACGCTCCAGCCGAACCACTGGCGGACCTTTCCCTTCAGCCCGGCCATATCCGCGTAGTACAGCAGGATGATGGTCGCGATGATGCCGGACAGAATGTGCCAGTGTCCGGTCAGGATCAGCCGCTCGTCGCGCCAGGGCCAGATCCGGAAGATGTCGTCCAGCTTGACCGCGACGAAGATACCGATGAAGCTGGTGCAGAAGTTCATGTAGACCATCTGCCACAACGTCCCGAACTTCAGCGGGTCATGCAGCAGCGCGCGCACGCCCTGCCCGAAGCTCGCCTTCTCGATCCCCTGCTCGGCCAGCCGCGCCTTGATGATCTTGCTGAAGCCAAAGATCACCAGGAACAGCCCGGCCAGCAGCACGAATGTCGATCCGGCGTAGATGATGTAGTGCGCCGCCCCGCCGTGCATCGGGACTACCGCCCAGGTGCCGATCGACATGGTCACCGTGCCGAACATCATGATCGGCATCGAGATTTTGTGCAGCTTGCCCTTCCAGTCGAACCAGCGCCCGATGACCAGGGCCGTTGCAATCGCCAGCAGCGCCAGCATGATATGCAGGTGCCCGACGATCGAGAATTGCAGATCGGTCTTGTCCGGCCAGCGGATGGTGTCTTCGGCCAGGAAGGTCGTGAAGCCGTTCCCGTAGTATGCGCCGGCGATGGCGCCGAACATCGACGACGAGAGCGTCATCACCGCCATTACGAACAGCGCGGTGCGCTCCAGGTTGATGCCGCGCGCGTGCGCATATTCAGGATTAGTGTTCCGATAGTCCTTGCGCCACGGCCACAGCGCCGCGGCCAGCAGCACCCCCGTGAAAAACATGATCGACAGTCCGAGCAGATACAGGCCGTGGAACGCCCAGTTATGCCCGAAATAAGCGAATGCCAGCCCAAAAAACATCGCGAACATGTAGCCAATCGTCGCGCTGGCGTTGATCGTGACCTTCTCATGCTCTTTCATCGGGATGATGCCTGTGATCATATAGACCAGGATGGCGGTCACTGCCATCGCGATCGAATGATACAGGATGATGAGGCGGCCTTCGCGCTCTACCGGGTCCATGTCGAACCCGACTGCTTTGACGACCACCTCCCGCACGCCCAGTTCGGCCATCGGGCCAGATAGCATCCCCCAGATTGCCGTCACCAGCGCGATGATCGCGATGGCGACCAGGATCAGCCCCTTTGTCGACTGGAACAGAAATCTGAACCGTGCTCCGATTGCCTGCATAAACGCCATTCTCCTTGCTGATACGGGTGAAAACCGTGAACCGCCTGGGGCGCGCCAGTTGATGCGACGCCCCGCGCCGTCCGCGAATCCCCCCTTCTGCTTCCCTGGCTTCGCTGCGGCGCCGCAGCGCGCGACAAAACGCGCGCCGCGCAGGCGCGGAAGTTCTGTCTATCATGGTAACAGGTGGGACGCGTTCGGTCTTTGACTTTCGTCAAATGATCACCAAGTGATCGGACAGCACACAAATAAGGTGGACGCCCGGTCCGCCGAGCGGCTACGACAGCGACCGGTGCGCCTCGCTCAGGCACTCGATTTCGGCCAGCGCGGCGAGCTGGTCCGGCCGGTTCACCACGATGGTCGCCCGCGAGGTATCAATACAGCCCTGTTCGCGGAAGAAGCTCAGCGCGCGGCTGACGGCTTCGGGCGCAGTCGAGATCTGAGCGGCCAGTTTCTGGATCGAGTGATCCTGGCGCGAGACAGGTTGCTCGCCCCACTCGCTCAGGTCGAGAATCAGCTTGGCCGTGCGGGCGCGCACTGATCGGAAGCAAATATCCGTGACCATCGAGATCAGCACGCGCGTTCGCTCCGCCAGCACCGGCAAGAAGCCCAGCGCCACCTGCGGGTAACGCTCGGCCAGCGCCAGCAAAACGGTATAGTCCGCCTGCCACACCATGCAGTCGCGCGCCGCGATCACGGTCATCGGGTTGGGACCGCCGTCCAGAATGGCGACCTCGTTGAACATCGTGACCGAGGTCAGCTCGTCAATCAGCACCGCCTGCCCGTCCGGGCTGGTCCGGTACAGGTAGACCATGCCGGAGAGCAGGACAAACATCCCGGCGCAAGGGGCGTCCTCGGTTACAATGACCGTACCTTCCGGAATCGACCGGATATACCCGGAGCGGATGATCAGAGTCAAATCGCCGACCGAAAGCCCTTTGAAATATTTCAGACGGCTCATGCGCTCAGCCAAAGCGGCCAGGTTAAGCATCAAACCCCCTTTTTCGGTGAACTCAGTTCGGCGTAAGCGCCACGCGCCCACAGGTTTTCGCGCTGGATAGCAATAATCCTAACACGGAAGCAGCCGACAAAAACCTGACAGACTGCCCGGAATACCCGACAAAAAGCAGTATTCAGCGCGCAGACCGAGCGTCAACTGTGTTACAGTTTGTTCGAGGGAAAAGATCGATTGTGATCCATAATACATAGTAGAGGCGATAGAATTGAGTAGTCGAGTTGTTGTGTGCCGAAGTGATCGCCTGGAGGCGCCGCCGTTTTTTCGCCGATGATGGATCACGTTAAGGGCTGCGCTGCGCGAGACTGCGTCCTGACTGAGAAAGGAACGACACATGAACCGACCAGGAATGCGCGTTTTTGTGCTGGCGCTAACGGCGCTGCTGCTGGGCGGGTCCGGCTGGGCGGCGCTGCCCGTGCTGGCGCAGACCGGCCAGGGGATTAACCCGGACGCCGCGATCATCTGGCCGCCGCCGGTGTACGTCCTGCGCGGCGAGGTCGAAATCTACGGGTCGGCTAATCTGCCCAACATGCGCAATTACTTCCTCAGCTTCCGCCCGCTCAACGACACCCTCGACCCGCTGACCGGGGAGTTTCTACCGGCGATGCTGCCCCGGCCTTTCAGCGTGGAAAATGACGTGCTGGGGGTGTGGGATACAACGGCTACTGACGACGGGCTGTACGAGCTGCGCCTAACCGTCAACGTGCGCGGCGCGGCGCCCGTGACCCACATCGTCAGCCCGCTGCGCGTGGAAAATAACCCGCCGCCATTCGCCGACCTGATCGCGACGCCGACGCCGATACCGGTCTTCCCGACCGCTATCCCGCAGCCCACGCTCGACCCGACCCCGCGCGGGACCGTCAGCGGCGGGGCGGCCAATGTCCGCACCGGTGACAGCACCGAGTTCCCGGTGATCACCACGCTGCGCCGCGACGAGCAAGTGCTGCTGATCGGCGTCAGCAATCGCGGAACCGGATGGTACCAGGTGCGCCTGTCCAATGGCCGCATCGGGTGGATGGCGCCGAGCGTAATCGACGTGAGCGGCAACCTGGGCCTGCTGCCCTTCGTCTCGCCGCCGCCGCTGCCGCCCACACCGACTCCGCCGCCCACCATACCGCCCTCGCCCACGCCGTTCAGCGCAGCGAACCTGGTGGCCGGTATCGTCGTGTTCAACCCCCCGACGCCCACCTGCGCGCAGACGTTTTTTGTTGGCATCGACGTGGCGAATCTCGGAACGGAGCAGACCTTCTCGCCCGGCACCGTCACTGTGACCGACACGCGCGCCTCGGATGGCACGGTCCAGCAGACGAACATCGGCGGCTTCCCGCTGCTGCTGCCGGGCCAGACCATGCGCGTCGACATCCCGCTGACGATCACGACCTACTACAACGAGGTCCACCGCCTGACGATCGTGGTCGATTCGGGGAGCATTATCCCGGAGTCAAACGAAGCGGACAATACGCGCGTGATCGACTACGTGCTGCAACAGGGCACCTGCCCGTAAGCCACGTTCGGACAATCTGCGCGGGGGAAATTACCGGGGCGCTGATGAAGCGCCCCGGTCGCGATCTGGCAAAGACTGCGCAGGGGCGCTGCTGGCGCGGACGACCAATGCTGGCTTGATCAGCACCTGCCGCGTGCCGTTTGTCGCACCATGCAGAATATCGAGCAGCATTTCCATCAGCCGCTGGCCGATGGTGTCAAGCGGCTGGCGCACCGAAGTCAGCGGCGGGGTGATGTGCTCAGCGGCGGGGATATCGTCGAAACCGGTCACAGCTACATCGCGCCCAGGGACGATGCCGTGATCGTGCAGATAGTTCAGCACGCCAATCGCGATCACGTCGCTGACGCAGGCGATTGCGGTCGGCTGAAGCGGGCCGGGCCGCGCCATCAACTGTCGCGCTGCTTCGTAACCGTGCGCGGGCGTGTTCTCCGCCTCGACCAGCCACAGCTCGTCAGACTGCAGGCCCAGCGCCGCCAGCGTGTCGCGGTAGCCGCGCGCGCGATAGCTCCCGGCCAGCGACAGCGTCGGCCAGCGGATAAACGCGATCCGCTCGTGCCCCTGCGCTGCCAGGTGCTCGATCACCTGCCGCATCCCGTCTTCGCCGTCCACGTCGATATATGAGAAATCCCAGCGATCATTGGCCCGACCAAATGAGGCGAAGGGGATATTCAGCTCCAGCAGGCGGTGGATGCGCGGATCGTCTACATCCGTGTTCGCCAGGATAAAGCCATCAACGCGCTGCATCTCGGCCAGCTCGATATAGGTAGCGGCCGGGTCAGCGGCGTCTGTGATGAAGGTCAGGATGTGATAGCCAGCCGCTTCCGCCGCCTCCGAGAGGTTGTAGAGAAACTGCTGCATGACCGGCGTCCACTCGCCGGGGCGTTCGGTATGCCAGGCGTAGCCGATAATCCGGCTCTCGCCGCTGCGCAGGTTGCGCGCGGTGATGCTGGGCCGGTAATTGAGGCGGCGAGCCGCTTCGAGGACGCGCTGGCGCGTAGCCGCGCTGACCCGGCCCGAATTGTTCAGCACATAGGAAACGGTGGCGGAAGTAACCCCCGCTTCGCGCGCGACATCTTTGATGGTCGCCATTTGATCACTCGACGGAAAAAATACGCCGTTCACCGCGCGGTGGTGGAGCGCGGGTGGCTCCACCGGCCCGCGACGATACCGGGTGAAACAGCGCGTGTCAAGCCCTGGTCAGGGCTGAGCACGGCGTGTGTAATAGAATGCCAGGCGATCCAGCGCGGCAGCGTTCGCGATGGCTGCGAACACGCTCCAGGTCAGCAGCAGCCAGGCCGCGATCAACACGATGCCGATCGCGGCGACCAGCGCCAGCACGACGAACAGCGTCAGCATCGTTAGCGGGTGGCGCAGCACCATGATGATCGCGTTGCGCGTCGCGCCCCACACGCTCGGCTCGGCCATCTCATAGTAGATCGGCCAGGTCAACAGGGCGGCGCCCAGCCAAAGAAGGCCCGCCAGAAACCAGGCTGTCATCAACGCCAGGGCAAGGGGACCGTCCGTATCCGCATACGCGATCAGATTGCTGGTGTTGATCGCCCCGAACGCGACGACTCCAGCGCCCCAGGGCAACGCCCGCCACAGGTTCTGGCGGAAGGTTCGCCAGAAGGCGCTCAGGTCCGCCTCGGACGGCTCGGTGTAGGCCAGGTGCGCGACGTGGCACAGCGCGCTCCATGCGGCGGGAGCAGTCACGACCGGCAGACACAGCGCGACAAACGCCAGGTTCGCCCAGACGTACGCATAGCCGTTATAGCGCAGATTGCTCAGCGCGCGCGCCGTGACGCGCAGCCCGTCGATCATCGCACGCGCCTAGCCCTTCAGCCCGCTGTAGCTGATGCCTTCTACAAAATAACGCTGGAAGTAGAAGAAGATCAGCGCCAGCGGCAGCGTCGTCAGCACCGACCCGGCCAGGAACGCGTGCCAGCGCAGCGTCTCGCCATATGCGCCGCGCAGAAAAGCCAGTCCGACCGGCAGCGTCCACAGGTTGCTGTTGCCGGAGAGCACGATCAGCGGCATCATGAAGTCGTTCCACGCGCCCTGAAAGCTGAAGATCGCCAGGGCCGTCAGCGCGGGCGTCGCCATCGGCAGGATCACGCGCAGGAACAGGGTGAAGCGGCTCGCGCCGTCCACCATCGCCGCCTCCTCGATCTCGCCCGGTACGGATTCGAAGAATTGCTTCATCAGGAAGATGCCGAATGCGTCCGCCGCCAGCGGCAGGATCAGTCCCTGGTAGGTGTTCAGAATCCCGAACTGCTTCAGAATAATGAAGCGCGGGATCAGCAGCACAACGGTCGGAACCATCATTGTGCCGAGAATGACAAAGAAGAACACCCTGTTTCCCGGAAATTTGATACGCGCCAGCGCGTACCCCGCCAGCGAGTCGATTGCCAGGCGCAGCATGGTGATTGCGACCGCGAAGATCGTCGTGTTCAGAAACCAGCGCGGCAGCTTGGCGTTGAAAATCTCCTCGTAGCCCTGAAGCGTGGGATTGAACGTCCTTTCGGTGGCGACATCGCGCGCGCCGAGCGGCTGGCCTTCCTCGTTCAGGCAGGTCGTGGTGGTCGTCGTCGGGATCAGGGCGGCGGGGAAGCGCTGGACAGCCGGCAGGCACTTGAACGAGTTCGCCACTGTGAAGACGAACGGCAGGATCTCGATGGCCGCAAAAAGGATCAGCACCGACCAGCCGAGCACCGTGAGCGCGATCCGCAGGGGCGACCG
>JADLHR010000521.1 GCA_020848665.1 Anaerolineae bacterium | reverse complement strand
CCCCAGTCGTTCTGGCAGCGGCTGTCAAGCGTCATGGTGCGGGATCACGTGGTGGCGCATCCGATCACTCTGCCGGGGATGAAGCCCGTTCCTCTCATGCTCAAGTCGGCGGAAAAGCAGGTGTCGGCGGATCTGGGCGTGTGCTGCTTCGGCCCGTTCCGCACGTACCAGCGCGACCAGCCCGTCCAGGAGTGGGTTAGCCGCAAGGGGAAATCGATCTTCAAGTACCTGATCGCCTACCGCGACCGGCCTGTTTCCAAAGAAGTGCTGATGGACCTGATCTGGCCGGACACGTCACCCGAGGCCGCCCGTAACAATCTCAACGTAGCGATCTACGGGCTACGCCAGTCGCTGCGGCAGGCCGGGCTGCCGGAATCGGCTATTCTCTATCAAGATGACTGTTACCTGATCAACCCGGAACTGACGCTCTGGGTCGATGTCGAGGCGTTCAGCGCGCATGTGGCGCAGGGGCGCGACGATGAGAAGAATGGCAACATGCTCGCGGCTATGCGGGAGTACCGGCTGGCCGAGGCGCTGTACACCGGGGACTACCTCGAAGAGGATCGTTATGAAGATTGGCCGCTTGCCGAGCGCCAGAGCTTGAAGGAAACGTACATGGCCGTGGTGCAGCGGCTCTGCCAGAGCTACTACGAGCAGGGCGATTTCACCGCCTGCGTGGCCGAGGCGCATAAGGTGCTGGCCGCCGACTCGTGCCGCGAGATCGCGCACCGCTGGATCATGCTGTGTTATGCGCAGCAGGGGCAGCGCTATCTCGCCATCCGCCAGTACCAGGACTGCGTGGACGCGCTGGACGACGAGCTAGGCATTGAGCCGTCACCGGAAACGACCCGGCTCTATCAGGATATCCTCGCCGGAGAGTATTTCCACACTGGTATGCTGTTTTCCACTGCGACGCCTGCGTAACGCTTACTTCTGCTCCGACCCAAACTGAATATCTGCGTACCCGGCAGGGACAGCCCCCTGCCGGTTGTTATACTTTCATAACAATCTAGAATTAACCTTCACGCGATAAATATCCTGGATAACACAAGGATATTTACTCGTTCTTGATTAAAAGGCGAGGATTGCTAAAATTGAAATACATTTAGCAGGAGGATTCTATGTTCGGCGAAGTGATCTATCGGCTGGGGAAGCGCTACGAGGAAGAACGCGAGCGCACCCCTGAAGTGGAATTCCCGTTTCTGTCTGGTCAGATTACGGATCTCATCGATCCAGTGACCCAGACGGAATTGCCAGAGCTTCAGGGCGAGTACGTGATCGCCTACAACGACGGTCAAGGGACGCGGCACATGCTGCATGTGTATTTCGAGCAGGGGGTATATGAACTAGAGAGCATGCCGTCCGACATGGACGCATTCAATATGTCATCCGAGGTGGGACAGTTCCTAGAGGACTAGAGGCTGTTATGCACTTTGTGGTCTGGCTTCCAGGCCATCCCCCCATCCTTCCGACCTGCGGTCGGCTTTCCTTCCCCCAGGACGAGGGAAGGAAAAAAGCCGGATGGTCTCCCCTTCCCTCATTTTGGGGGCAAGGGGCCGGGGGATGGGGGGCTTTACCCGGCGCGCAAGTGCATAACACGCTCTAGGCAACCTCTCCCACCTCTCACGGTCAAGGGAGTGATGGCTTCGGCGAAGAAGCGGTCACTCCTTTTTGTCTTTTTCTCCGGCGAGGTTGCGCGCTTTGGCGATGACCTGTTGGAGCCTGCCGCTGAACGGAGTTGCCGTCGGCATCGTCGGTGCGGGCAGGGTAGGCGCCTGCTGCCGGGCAGGCTGCGCTGCTGGTCGAGAAGGTAGCGCGGGCAATGCGCCCGGCGACGGGATCGTGGGACGCTCGCCCACAAGCTGCTGTACTTTGGCGATATGCCACGCCAGTGTGTCGCTGTACAGCGGCTGCGCAACCTCTTCTTCGGGCGGCGTGATGACGGGCGCAACCTGCGCCTCAAGCCCTTTCAGGCCAAGTTGCGCAACCATCCAATTCACCAGGCCCGGCGGATCGATCCCCGCCCACGCTTCGTTGGTGTCGGCTTCCATGTGATGCGCTTTTGTCTGAAACTGCCGCTGCCCGTCGGTCAGGCGCTCCTCAAAGATCACGACAAACGTCGAGACCGCTTTCCAGGCAGGCTGTTCCGCTGCGGACGGCGCTTCGGGAAGCGTGAACTCACCTGATTCCTCGGCCAGCATCTGCGCCTGAGCCAGCCATTCCTCGATCTTGGCGCGCGCGGTGATCTTCCCCTCAGCCTTGAGCCGGTTCTCTATCTTAACCGGCGACACGCCTGCCAGGTCACGGAAGGTGTACACGCCGAAGGTATCGCGGAGCCACTGCTGCGTAATTTCGCCGATCCCCTTGATGCGGGTGAGATCGTCGTAGGAGGTGGAGCGCTTGCGGATCGCTTCGATGCTCTCTGAGAGGTTGGTCATGATTCCCCGTCCTGGGACCTCAATGAGCGAAAAAGAGGCTGGCTCCGACCCGTGGGCCGAAACCAGCCGGCGAAACGCGACGTGCTTAGGGCAGCGACGGCCCCTGATAGAACTGCAGGATGGGACCCATCTCATAGGCCGCGAACGGCGCCGGGGTGCCCAGCAGATTGAGCGAGGTCAGGACGGTCACAAGCTGGTATGGCCCAGCCTGAGTCGGCACGTTCGGCCCGATAAAGAAAATCTCGTTGTAGTCCGTCGCGCCGGTCATTGCCACGTCGCGCGAAGCTACGAGGACCTCAGGGCCGGGACCAACCGACTCCAGATAGGCGCGGATTTGCCACTTGCCCCCGATGCTCGCGACGAAGGCGCCGTGCACCTGCCACGACACCTGGAGGTGCCAGTCATCCGTCAAGCTGATGATCGTCGGCGCAGGCGTGCCATGCGGATCGGTGACCTGCGCCTGCATGTGGCCGTGGAACAGAACGTCATAAGGACCGGGGAGAGAAGGTTCGAATGGCATTGTCGTTCTCCTTCTGCTTCTGTACGCGGATGGGTCGGTGAAGCTGATCAGCATGCGTATTAAGACACCCCGCACTTAAATCAAACTGTGCGTAAACTTAAATCAAACACTCAATTTGGTTAAGTGCGCGCTGCGCGAGCAGCCCAAGCGGGGTCAGCAGCGCCACGGCCAGGATAATCCATGAAGCAAGGCGGCGACGATTGTTCACCGATGACGTTCCTACTCTGTGAGACAAATGGGACTGACGGACTCAGTGCCGGGCGCACCTGCGTGGACATCCCGGTGTGGAAAGATCGGGTTCCCGATCAGATTGTGGCATCGTTCTGGCGCGCCGGGTTAATCCGGTAAGGAATCCGGAGGGCGATCGCGCGTAAACCAGCGGTGATACCAGAGCTGCACGGCGCTGGTGGTGAAGCCGCTGCGCTGATACAGCCGCTGCGCCGCGATATTGCGGCCCTGCGTGACAACCGAAGCGCGCTGGGCGCCTTGCCCGGCGAACCACGCCAGCGCACCCTGGACCAGGGCCTGCCCGATCCCACGCCCGCGCGCCGCTTCGCCGACGCCGAACAGGTCGATCGTGCCGAGCGCGCCAGCGCACAGGCAGGTAATGAAGCCCACCGCTGCGCCGTTCACGTCTACAACCAGGACATGACTCGCTGGATCGTTCATCCGTTTCTCGACCCAGATTTCATACAGCGCGTCTGCTCGTCCGGCCGGGATGAGCGGATCGGCGTAGAAGCGGGACTGGCGGAACCCGGCGCGCGCCATCGCCTGCAGCGCCGGGAGATCGCTATTCTGTGCGGCGCGAACTGCGTAGGCCGGTGGACGCAGCGCGCCATCCAGCGCGCGGTCAAGCGTGACGCGCAGATCGACCAGCCGGAAACTACGGTCTTCCGCCAGCCGGACGGTGGGCGGATCGTCCGAATCGGCCAGGAAATAGAGCAGGTCGATCGTATTCGCCCGGCACCACTCTACAATCGCGGAAGCCGTGTCCGGCGCCAGCCGCGACACCTGGACGCGGGCGACCCGCACGCCAAAGAACTCGCTATCCCATTCCAGGAAACGGCACAGCGCCGGGTCAGTCAAGGTCGTCTCCGTCTTCGGACCCGTTTGGCTCTGG
>JADLHR010000520.1 GCA_020848665.1 Anaerolineae bacterium | reverse complement strand
GTTAAGGGGTGAGGTTCGCCGTGCGAGCTGCCTCACTTGCCAGATCATTTCGATAGAACACTTAGCTGCCTTTGGCCCAGATATACTCGTCCACGTCTACGTTGTAGACTACTTCTTCGACTTCCAGGTTGAACCAGGGTTGGCCCTGGTCTTCCCAGGCGACGGTCACGTGTGAGGGGATTTTCATTCCGTCTACGTCCATCCACGCGTGCACCTCGTTGATCCACACGATCGGTGCGGCGTCGGCGGCGTCACGCCAGCGCAGCGTTTCCATGCGCTGGACCAGATCAGTCGCGGGATCGAACCACACGGTGAAGGCCTGTTCTTCCGTGTCAGAGGGCACGATCAGGCGCGTGGTGCCGTCATTGGCCTCAGACCACGTCACGCGGGGATCGGCGAACCAGACCGCTGGCATCCAGATTGTCTCCGCCCATAGCCCCAGGTTCGCGGCGAGGTCAATTCTCGGTTCGCCTTCAACCACGCCGAACGGCAGCTCCATCCGGCCATGACCATCCAGATAGTATTCGTTAACTTTCATCACCGGCTGACCGAAGAGGGTCGCCTCGATGTAGTGACGGTAGCCTTCGCCTGCCTGGTAGACGAACCGCCAGCGCGCGGGAAACTTAATCCCGTTGAGGCGCAGCCAGCCGCGCCCAGAGATCACCGCCGATTTGATGATCGGCGCTTGCTCGCCCATCGACGCACGGGCAAATCGTTCTGCCGCTCCTGGCAGCCCGGCGGGAATCTCGACCATGTCCAGGGGCGGGGCGGGGACGGCATAGGCCGGGAACGGTTTGGGGCGGACTCGCAGCCCCAGCCCGACGATACCCACTACCGCCGCAATCGCGACGGCGATGCTGAGAACGAAGCGGCGAGCCAGGCGCATCATGACTTCTCCTCGCAAGTTAGACGCCCGAAACATTATAACGCCCCCGCGCGAGCGAGGGCGTGTGTCGAATGACTGTGAAACTGCTGCGAGATGTCGTGCGCCGCTAGCGTGTCGCGGCCGGGCAGCTGATGATCGCTTCGTGTTCGGCGGCGGCCAGCCGTGGCGCACCGGAGCAGCCCGTCGCGCGGACTGCTCCGGCGTAAATATCCTGTTGTCGAGTGGTGATTCGGCTAATCTCCGCCTGGCTCACTGTTCACGTAGACCTCGTCCATGACGGGGATGGCAGGGGTGGGTGGCAGCGTGCCGCGCCACGTCTTGTACCCATAGCCGCGATCGCTGTCCAGATTCCAGTTGGTGAAGGCGATGGCGCGCTCGGCGCTGGTTGCCTCTGGATTGCCCGCGACGCCGATCATCCACGCGGTGAGATCAGTCGCGTTCCCGATGCGGCGGCAGTAGCGGTACAGTGCGCGGGTCTGCGCTGGCGATGGCGAGGCAGCGTAGGCCGCCAGGGCCGCCAGATCGAGCGGCGTCTGATTGATGAACTGGTTAGGCGTGGTCGTCGCCAGCGGCGGGTCAAAATTCGGGACGGTCATCGGCTGCTCGGCGACCGGGCCGGGGCAGACCAGATGGCTGGTCGTCAGGTTCGTCCAGCGCGGATAGGCGAGCGTGCCAACCGCCGAGTGCATCATGGCGAGCCGTGACGAGAAGCAGCCGGTGATCCCGCACTGGAACGGCGTGGTCAGGTTGCGCCCATGCGCGTCGTTGAGGTCGCGCGGCTCCGGAAAGACAAAGCCTTGCAGCGCCAGCACCGCGCGCACCGTCTGGTAAATCTCGTAGAGCAGCAGTTGCAGGCCGTAGAGGATCGCCAGCAGGACCATGATCGGCAGCGCCAGCAGCACCGACAGCAGCAGGTCGAACAGGTCCAGCAGCGTCTCGAACGCCCACGCCAGCAGCTCGCCGATATAGCTCAGCCAGTCGGCAAGCTGGTCGAAGAACTCCTCGTAGCAGTCACGCGAGCTGGACGTCAGGCCGAACGAGAGAATGTCGCCCAGCGAGCACGCGCCGCTCGGCGAGCTGGGCGGCGAAGGCGGCGACTCAAGCAGGTCTTCGAGCGCGCCTTCCAGAATATCCGCCACGCCAGAGAACGGCTCTTCGGGCCGCGCGACAGCCATTCCCTGCATGAATTTGAGAATCTCGTAAAAAATTTCGTAGGTCTGGTCGATCTGGTTGCGCGTCAGGAAGCCATCGCCGGGCAGCCGCTGCGGGTGCGGGGCGCTGTCGTACACGTCGTGCAGCGTCTTGTGCAGCAGGTCGCCCACGTCGCCAGGCAGCGTATCCGGCAGGCCGAACTTGTCGAATAACACCTGGTTGATATTCTCGCCGTAGTATTCCTGGAACTTCCAGGCGTCCATCCAGTTCTCGACTGTGACGTGCCGCTGCACCTGAAGCCGGTACGGTCCGCCGACGATCTGGTTGACGTAGGCGTGCCCGACCAGGTCGGTCGCAATATGCGACAGGTAGCCATAGGCGTAAGCGCGCTGTTGGGCGCTGCCCGCCCGCGCGTTGGTGACCAACCGCCGCCCGAAGTCTCCGGTTTTGCGATAGTGGAGCATGTCGAACCAGTACCACTGATCCTCGCCCAGGCCATCTTGCAGCGGCGGGCGGAACATGTAGAAGAAGCTGGCTGCCAGCGACGGAAACCCGGCAGCGTCGGTGATCAGGTTCGCGCCGCTGATCACGCCCGCGAACAGCCCGGTGCTGACCGCCGCCTTGAACACCTCGGCGGTCTCGCGCATTTCCTCGATCAGCGCGCGGATCATGGCGACCGTGCTCGGCGCCAGCGTCTCGACCGCGTCTTCGATCGGCTCGACAACCGCGTCGCGGATGTCGCGGATCGGCTGGACGACCTCATTATACAGATCGACCAGCGCCTGGTAATTCTTGTATAGGGTATAGAGCTTGTCCACAATCTCGTAATCCGGCGCCCAGAAAAAGAGGTCTGGCCCGGTCGCGCCCAGCATCGACATCGCGTGATTCCCGGCCAGCTCAGCGCCAGCGTTTTGCGCAGCGGCGGCGGGGCTGGCGAGCAGCTCGCCGATCGCGTCGGTCAGCACGACATGGTGTATTCCGTATTTAGGCATGGCGCTTACTCCAGGTTCGTGTAGTGGATGCTGGTGATGTGACGGTTATGCTGCTCGACAACCGCGAAATCTTTGGGATCGAGCAGGGGATCGTGGACGATGCCAACGACGCGGCCCGTCATGCGGCGGCGCGTCCAGGTTACGCTGACTTCGCGGCGCTCGCCGGGGTGCAGCGTGATGATCGCCCGTCCCCGCAGCTCGTAGGCGGACAGCGGGCTGGAGTAGCCGCCCGGCCCTTCGTAGACCTCAACGTAGCACGACCAGGCCGGGAAGTTGCCGTCGTTCCAGACGGTGAATGCAATCATGCCGGGCTGGTTGAGGCTCTGCGCCAGGATTTGCGGGCCGAAATTGCTGGTGCAATCGAGCCAGGGGCGCGGCATCTCGACCTTGCGCCGGTCGCGGCCACACTCATCGCGCGCGCGTTCGTGCTCATGCTCCTTGTCGCGCCGCTTGAGCCACGCGTCGATCGCCTTGTTCCACTTGCCGGGCTTGGGCTGGTCCGGCGGCTGCTCAGGCGGCTTTGGCGGGCGCTCCGGGCGCCGGCCCCGGCGTGACGGATCGGGGTAGCGGACCTGGAGGCCGGGCTTTTTCGTGCGGGGAGTGGATTTCTGAGCGGGACGCGGCTGCCTGTCCAGGTTTTTCGCCATGTGAGCCTTCCTCCTTTTGCGGGCGAACGTGGACCGTATAACCCTGCAAATACCTCATATGATAAATGCGCGCCGGGCAGCCGTATCACGCCCCGGCGGACGCTGCGGCATACGCGCTGGCGCGGAGC
>JADLHR010000519.1 GCA_020848665.1 Anaerolineae bacterium | reverse complement strand
TTCGGCGACGTCTTGGAGATCGTAGAAACCGGGGGCAACGTTATCGAAGGGCATGGTTTCCTTCTTTCTGTCCTCAAAGTCAGTCGTCCGCAGCCGCGAAAGCGCTGCCGACTAGCGGACGTCCAGATCCAGGACGGGTTCGGGCGGATTGGACGACCACAACGGCACGACGCGCCCCAGCGGCACCGTCACCGTGCCGGCGGCGTCCGCCAGCCGGCCCGCGGTGTTCGATGCGTAGACCAGCGCGCCGAAGGGCACGTCGGCCAGGACGTTCGCGCCGTCGGCGTCGTACAGCGCGACCTTGCCGCGCCGCACGATCTGGCAGGTGATATTGGCCTGGTTCACGCCGCGCGTGGCGTTCACGCCGTAGACGTCCGCAGTCCCGGCCGCTGCCGCGCTGGCGGCCACCGCCTTGCCGTCGTCGTCAAAGCGGGACGGCGCGCCGGGCGCGAGCGCCGCGCCCGCCGGGACCGACACCTCCGTGCGTTCGCCGAGGTGTTCCAGCAAGTTCACGCGAGCGACTGGTGCGAGATCAGCCATTGGTTTTTTCCTTGTCGTCTAGGCTTACGCCGCCGGCCTAGCGCATGCCGCGCCGGGCTTGTTGGCGCGCAAGATCCATCTTTGCTTGGTCCGTCGACGGCGCCGCCGGCGCTTTTGCGCCGTCGTGGGAGGGGCTCCCCGGTGTCCGAGTGACAAACCACTCGGGCCGTGCTTCCCGGCCCGCGTCGACGAGCGCGGTCAGGTGCTCGTCGTCGACCGCGCCGTCTTCCCCGACGATCTGCGCCAGCGCGGCGGCGCGGTTCGCGCGCAGCCACATCACCACGTCGGCGGGGCGGCTGGCGCCTGCCGATGCCGCGGCCACTTCGACCGCGGCGCCACGCGCCAGATCGGCCTTGAAGTCGGCCAGCGCTTGCTCTGCCGTTTCTGCCGCCTGCTTGAACGCGTCTCGCTCCCGTTGGAGCCGGTCGCGCTCGCTCGTGAGCGCGCTGATCTGCTCGGCGTGGCGCTCTTCCGCCGTCATGCGGGCTTCGCGCTGCTGCCGGGCGTCGCCCAGCAACGACGCGATCTCCTGCTGCGCGCGCGCCATGTCCTCAGTCGTCTCGGCCTCATAGCCGAGCGCGGTCAGCAGGGCGCGCTGGCCGGCGCGCTGCGCCTGCGCGACCCGGTCTTTGAAGTCCGGATGCTCGTGCAGCGGCGCCGGCGTGATCACCGGTGGCATTGGCGTCTGCGGCGCGTCGCCCTGTGGCTCCGAAAGGTCGCCGGTCGGAGTGCCGGTCTCGAGCGTCTGCGCCTGATCGTCAGAATTCGTCTTTCCGGTCATCGGGTAGCCTCCATTACTCCACGCGAGTTACCGTCTCGCGGAAACGGCTCATTGACCGACCCACAGCGCCGAGCGCGCCGGCGCGGCGGTCGTCCACGGCAGCAGGCGCCAGGTGTGCCGGCAGCCTGGATGCAGCGGCATCGGGTGCTGGTCCACCACCGCCTGATCCACCACGCCGCGACCGTAGAGGTCCCGGCAGTCGGGGCACACCGGCGGCGGGCCGTCCAGCACGTACTGCGCCCCGCGCAGGCCGTTCATCTGGCGAAATCGCTGCTGCGCGTAGCCGATCGTCGAAAATTCCGTGTAGTCGGCGATCTGGCGCGCCTTCCACACGTCGCGCGCCTTCGCCCACTCTTCCATGCGCTTGCCGTAATAGTGGCGGTTGCCGCGCCGGTTCTGCGTGTACAGCCGCGCCAGTTGCCGGTCCACGTCGCGGTTCCAGGTGTGCACGATGCTGCGCGCGTCGTCTTCGCTCATCCGGCGCAACTCGGCTAAGTCCTCGCGCCGGGGCGGGTGGACCAGCCCTGTGTAGCCGTACTGCGCCGCTTCGGCGCGCAAAGCCGACTCCCAGGCCGTTTTGCGCTGCGCGAGCAGCAGGTCGGCCAGCGCCTTGACGTCCTCGTCGCGCTGGTGGTACAGCAGCTTGAGGATGCGCAGCAGGCGTGTGTCGGAAACGCTCACGGATCACAGCCACCTCACGCGAAGGCCGACTCTCGAACGGTCAACTGCTGCTCGTCGGCGCACTGGTACGCGCCCAGGCCCTCGACCCGGTAATGCCACGTGCCGCCGGCTGTTAGCGGCAGATCGAGGTAGTAATGGCCGGCGCCGAGGCGGATCACCTCGGCGTCTTCGCCATGCGTCCACGCCAGCGGCGCGCCGTCCGGCGGCAGCGCCTTAAACACCACCTGCGACGGATCCACGTCCATGCCGCGGCTCGTAAAATGCGCGCGCAGCCGGATGACATCCCCCACATCCAATCGCCGGGTCACGAGCCCACCTCAATCGCCGTGCGCACGTCGGCCACCCGCTCGCCCCTGAGCGATACGTCGGTTACCGGCTCAACCCACGTCGTGACGTCGCCGAGCGCGCCGAGAAACTGCACGATCAGCGCCGCGTCGACGAGCGTCTCCCCGGCCAGCGCTGCGGTGAAGTCCGTGTACGACAGCGCGTGCAGCACCGCGTCCACCGCCGTCGCGCCGAATGGAGAAGCGGTTAGGCCGCGCAGGAGCACCGGCGCCGCTTCGACGCTCGTGTGGCCATCAATACCGGCGACGAAATCCCGCAGAGCTGCGACGTCGCCAACGACCGTCGTCGCGCCGGCAGGCGTCGCCGCCAGGTCAAATGAGCGCGCAAGCTCCGCCGTGACGGTCGTGGCGCCGGCGATCTCCGCCGCCAGCTCGACCGTGCCCAGCGCCTCGACGCCGGCCGTGACGGTCGTCGAACCGGCTATTGCCACCGCCAGATCGACCGCGGACCGCGCGTCGAGCGTCGCCGTGACGGTCGTCGCGCCGGTGGCCGCTGCCGCCAGGTCGCGCCGGACCGCGAGCGCCGTGTCCGCCGCCGTGGCGCCGCGTGCTTCTCCCGACAGGCCCCGCACCGGCTGCGCGCTGGCGGCGACGTCCGTCTGCCCGCCGCCCAGCGCGGCCAGGGCACGTGTCGCGTGGGCCGCTGCGCTACTGCCGGCTTGACCGGCGATATCGGCGACGAGCGTGCGAACCGCCTGGATCGACGCGCTGGCGGTCGTCGTGCCTGTTGGCGCCGCCGACAGGTCCACGACCACCGGCCCGACGTGCGCCGCCTCGACGGTGATGAAGCCGATGTCGCTGCGCCGGTCGGGGTGGCCGCCGCCGTTCTGGCCGTTCCAGTTGCCCCAATACAGCCCCGCGCCGCCGGGGCCGGCGATGTCGTTGTCGGCGACGCTGATTACCTCGACGCCGTTGAGCAGCACGCGCTTGGACGCGTCATAGCACTCGAAACGGATCACGTCGCCGTTCTGCAGCGTCGCGTTGTGAGAGCCGATGACGTCCGAGCTACCAGCGACCGTCTTGAACAGCCGGATCGACGGCTGGCTGTTGCCGTTCGGCAGGATGGACACCGCGTAATGCGTGTGGCCGCCGGTGTCGCGCGCGAACAGGCCGCGGTTGTAGGAGTTGGCGCGCGACCAGTCGGTCTCATAAACGTCGATCTCCACCGCCACGTCCGCCGAC
>JADLHR010000518.1 GCA_020848665.1 Anaerolineae bacterium | reverse complement strand
GTGGCGTGGCTAGAAGGATTCGAACCTTCGACCTCTTGTTCCGTAGACAAGCGCTCTAATCCACTGAGCTATAGCCACAGGTCAATGTGCGGGTATGATACCACGCGGCGCCCGGTTTGACAAGGCTTTTTTCGTCCGGCGTGGGGCGAACACCCCTTTGTCGCACCGCGAAAAAAACGCTGCGACCGGAGGGTGCGCGGTCGCAGATCAGGCTGGGGAGGCAGGATTCGAACCTGCGAATGGCGGCTCCAAAGGCCGCTGCCTTAGGCCCCTTGGCGACTCCCCACTCTGGGGCAGGATTATACCACACGCGGCGGAACGCTATCAAGGCTGCGTCGGCGCTGCGCGCGCTGCCCTGCGAGGGCGGTTCCCAGTGGCAAAGTGGGGTCAGGCGGAGTAGACTCTGGCTCTGGAATCGCGCGGGCTTCCCCGCCGGGAAGGGCAAGAGGTCACGACGAATGGCTGACGAAAAAGGCCGCGAGAAGGCGCTGCAATCGGCATTGGCCGACCTGACCAAACGCTTTGGCGACGGGGCGATCGTCCGGCTGGGCGACGCCACGCATCTTCAGGTCGCCACGATCCCGACCGGGTCGCTGGCCGTCGATATTGCGCTGGGCGCTGGCGGCATCCCGCGCGGGCGAGTCACCGAGATTTACGGGCCGGAAAGCTCCGGCAAGACGACGCTCTGCCTGCATACTATCGCCGAAGCGCAGAAGCGCGACGGCATCTGCGCCTTTATCGACATGGAGCACGCGCTCGACCCGGCCTACGCGGCGCGCATCGGCGTGGACATCGACAACCTGTATATCTCGCAGCCAGACACCGCCGAGCAGGCGCTCGACATCGCCGAGGCGCTGGTGCGCAGCGGCGCGCTTGACGTGGTCGTGCTGGACAGCGTGGCGGCGCTGGTTCCGCGCGCCGAGCTTGAGGGCGAGATGGGCGATACGCACGTCGGCTTGCAGGCGCGGCTGATGAGCCAGGCGCTGCGCAAGCTCTCCGGCGCGATCAAACAGTCCAACACCGCGATGCTGTTCACCAACCAGCTCCGCGAGAAGATCGGCGTGATGTTCGGCAATCCGGAGACCACGACCGGCGGGCGCGCGCTCAAGTTTTACGCCAGCGTGCGGCTCGACATCCGCCGCATCCAGTCGATCAAGGTGGGCGGCGAGGTGGTCGGCAACCGGACACGCGTGCGCGTCACCAAGAACAAGATCGCGCCGCCGTTCCGCGAGGCCGAGTTCGACATCATGTACAACGAGGGCATCAGCAAGGTCGGCGACGTGCTCGACATTGCGACTGACCTGGGCGTGATCGAGAAGCGCGGCGCGTTCTTCCGCTACCAGGGCGACACGATCGGCCAGGGGCGCGAGAACGCCAAGCAGTTCCTGCGCGAGAACACGGCCATCGCCAACCAGATCGAGGACGTGATCCGCGACGAGTACGGCCTTCCGCCGGTCAACGAGACGTCTGCTTCAGGTGGATAGCGCCCCGTCTCGCGCCGGGTGATCCTTGTACAATCGGCCAGTCCTGTGCATAATAGGGGCTAGAAAGCGACATATGCACGAACCACGGTTGGCCGTGGAACTCGCAATAAGAGCTATTTAGTCATCCATCGCCGCATGGATGCTCAAGACCTTCAAGCCCTCGCGCCGCTTATGCTATTAGGCGCGAGCCAAGTGGTCAGACTCGGGGGAAGGGTTTTTCGCTGTCAGCGCGCTCGCTTCTGGCATCGCGTACAATCTGAGAGTCGCGCAGCGAAGTGCTCCGGGAATGAATTGGGGTTGCCATACTGTTTCTGCTCTTGCAGCGGAGAACTAGGCTGCTCAACCGGTGAATCTATGCGGAGTTCTGACAGCTAACAGCGCGTGGGGCATCACGCGGCAGGTCCGGTCAAAGGCCGTCCGCGCGCCCTGTTCCGCCCCTGGCACTCGCGTGATCGCGGGGGACGTGACCGCTTAGAATAAATAGCTCTGTATCGCGGATCGCTGTCGCGTCGCGGCGGCTTCTCCGGCGGGTTTCATCACCTACACCAGCATCGACAGACAGCCGTGGTCGAGTGTGCCATCGGCTGTCTTTTTGTGGGGCCAGCATGGGGCGGATCATCACGGCGCTCGAACCACAGCAACGCCAGCGGGACCGCGTCAGCGTGTTCCTCGACGGCGAGTTCGCCTTCGGCCTGCCAGACAGCGAGGCGGCCCACCTGCGGGTTGGTCAGGAGCTTTCGGAAGATATGATCGCGGCGCTGCGCGGCGTCGATGAGGTGGGCCGCGCTGTGGATCGCGCCGTGCGCCTGCTGGCGCGTCGCCCCTACAGCGCGGCGGAGATTCGGCGCTCGCTCTCGTCCAAGGAAGTCGCGCCGGACGTGATCGACGAGGCGCTGGCGCGCCTGACAGCGCTCGGTTATGTCGATGATGCTGCCTTTGCGCAGTACTGGGTCGAAAACCGCGAGCAGTTCCGACCTCGTGGGGCGCGCGCTTTGCGCTACGAGCTGCGCCAGAAGGGAATCGCAGACGCGATCATCAGCCGGGCGCTGGACGGGTACGACAGCGCCGAGTCCGCCTACGCGGCAGCGCACGACCAGGCGCGCCGCCTGCGCGGGCTGGACCAGCGAACCTTTCGCAACCGGCTGGGCGCGTTTCTGGCGCGCCGGGGGTTTGACTACGAGACGATCCGCGAAGTCGCCGAGCGGCTGATGCGGGACCTCGACGAGTCGGACGGCGGCTTTTTTGCGCCAGGCGGCGCGCCAGACGACGTAATAGACGACTTGGCAAACGACGCAGCGAACGACATAGCGAACGGCATAACAAGCGATATAGCAAACGACATAGCAAACAGCACGGCATACGAACAACCTGATGAAACAGACCTAAACGAACCGGATATCGAATGAGGAGTACGCCCTATGGACATCGTGATCGCCCTGATCGGGCTAGCGATTGGCGTTGGGCTGGGCGTAGGCGGGCTGCTGTTCTACCAGAACTCCCAGGGGCAGAACCGGCGCCGCCAGGCTGAGGAAGAAGCCGCACGGATCATCAGCGAGGCGCAGAATCAGTCCCGCCAGACGATTGTCGAGGCCAAGGACGAGGCTCTGCGCATCCAGCGTGAGACCGAGGAAGCCGCTAAGCGTCGCCGGATCGAGCTGGATCGCGAGAGCGACCGGCTGCAAAAGCGGCGCGAAGACCTTGACGAGCGCTATGAGCGGATGGATCAGCGCGATCAGGCCCTCAACAAACGCCAGAGCAAACTTGACAAACGCCAGAGTGAAATGCAGCAGCAGTACGAGATTCAGCTCGCCGAGCTGGAGCGCATCGGCCAGATGACGCGCGACGAGGCCCGCCAGGAGCTGCTGGCGATGGTCGAAGCCGACACGCGGCAGGACATGGCCCGGCGTATCCGCGAGGTCGAGGAAGAGACCAAGCTTCAGGCCGACGCGCGGGCGCGCGACATCATTGCGCTGACCATCCAGCGCATCGCCTCGGACCAGGTCAACGAGCTGGCGGTCAGCGTCGTGCCGCTGCCGTCGGACGAAATGAAGGGCCGCATCATCGGGCGCAACGGGCGCAATATCCGCGCCTTTGAGCAGGCGACCGGCGTTGATGTGGTGGTCGATGATACGCCCGAAGCCGTCACCATCTCCAGCTTCGACCCTGTCCGGCGCGAGGTCGCCCGGCGCACGATGGAGAAGCTGGTGCTCGATGGGCGGATCCATCCGGCCCGCATCGAGAAACTGGTGCAGGATGCGCAGAAAGAAGTCGAGCGCGTGATCCGCGAGGAAGGCGAGCGCGCGGCCTATGAGGCTGGCGTGCCCGGCCTGCACAACGAATTGATCAAGCTGCTGGGCCGCCTCAAGTTCCGCACCAGCTACGGCCAGAACCAGCACGGCCACGCGATCGAAACCGCGCACATCGCGGGGATGATCGCCGCTGAGCTGGGCGCGGATGTCGCTATCGCCAAGGCGGGCGGTCTGCTCCACGATATCGGCAAGGCGGTCGATCACGAGATCGAAGGCACACACGCGCAGATCGGCGCGGACTTCGCCAAACGTTACGGAATGCCGGCGCGGGTGGTCAATGCCATCGCTGCGCACCATCACGAAGTCGAGCAGGAATACGTCGAGTCGCTGATCGTCGAGGCCGCTGACGCGATCTCCGGCGCGCGCCCCGGCGCCCGCCGCGAAAGCCTGGACACCTATATCCGGCGCGTCAAGGCGCTGGAAGACATCGCCAAAGAGTTTCCCGGCGTCGAGCAGAGCTACGCGCTCCAGGCCGGGCGCGAGGTCCGCATTATGGTCAAGCCAGAGGAGATCGACGATCTGGCCTCGATGCGGCTGGCGCGCGACATCTCCCGGCGTATCGAAGAAACGATGCAGTATCCCGGCCAGATCAAGGTGACCATCATCCGCGAGACGCGCGCGGTCGATTACGCGAAGTAGAGGCAGCACAAGGCAGCTAAAGACAGCGAAAAGCAGAAAAAG
>JADLHR010000517.1 GCA_020848665.1 Anaerolineae bacterium | reverse complement strand
GCTGCACCCACGCGCCGAAGGGCAGGCTCCCGATCACGCCGTATTGAAACCCCGGCCCGCTGCGGACGTTGACGCCCAGCTCAACCTGCACCCAGTTGATATTGGGCGTCGCGGTCGGCGGCTCCTGTGCGCGGCTGAAACGCAGGCTGTCACGCGCGATGACGAGCGCGACAATCGCCAGCGCCAGGCACACAGCGCCTGAAGTCTGAAAGCGTCGGGTCATAACCGGGTCAGAGTCCCAATCGAAGCGGCGGCTCATCGTTCCGTGCTAATCCTACCACGAGCGCGCCCGGTGAACCAGCGCGCCAAAGAAAGGGTGGCGCTCCGTGTGGAACGCCACCCTCTGCCAGCCAAACCGCGCGCAGGCCGCGCTTACTGCTCCAGGATGTACGCGATCAGGTCCGCGATCTCGTCTTCTGAGAACTGCGTACCGAACTGTTTCGGCATGATGTCCGCGAACCCCTCGACCACATGCGCGCTCGGATCGACAATCGATTCGTGAATGTACTCCTCGGCGGACATGCCTTCGACGCGCGTCGCGGCGCGCTCACCCATGCCGGTCAGCGCCGGGCCGGCGCCGTCCTGCGCGCCGTGACAACTGGCGCACGTCGACGTGAAGAGCGCCTCGCCCGCGGCCGGATCACCCGCAGCGGCCTCAGTCGCCTCGGTCGTCGCTTCTGCTGTCGCTTCCGCTTCACCGCCGCCGGCTGAGCCAGCGTGCATGATGTAGGCTACCAGGCTGTTCAGCTCATCCTCGGAGTATTGATCGCCGTATTGTTTCGGCATGATGTCCGCGAACCCCTCGACGACATGCGCGCTCGGATCGACGATCGACTCGTGAATGTACTCCTCGGCAGACATCCCTGCGACGCGGGTCGCGGCGCGGTCCGCCATGCCGGTCAGCGCCGGGCCGGCGCCGTCCTGCGCGCCGTGGCAGCCAGCGCACGTCGGCGCGAACAACGCCTCGCCCGCGGCGACGAGCGCGTCCTCGCCGCCTTCAGACTCAGCGGTTGCTTCCTGGGTCGCCGGAGTCTGCGCCAGCGCGTCAACCAGCGCGGGGGTTTCGCCCGGCGCCAACGTCGGGATAGGGGTCAGATCCGTCGCCAGATCGTTTGTTCCGCACGCGCTCACCAACAGGCCGAGCGCCAGCGCGGTCATCAGTACAATCCAGGTTCTCTTGCCCACAATGGACCTCCGTTCGATGCCGGGCGCTGCCCGTCAGTATAAAACAACGCACATTACTGCCCGGCAGGCGCGGCGCCTTCTTCCAGGCTGAGCACATGATTCACAATATCCCACGTCTCGCCGGTGGTAAGCTGCTCGGCGAGGCTGGGCATCCGGTTGAGGCCGTGCGTGATCGTCAGGAAGACCTCGTTTGGCCCCAGGTTCTGCACGCGCGCGCTGTTGATCGGCGGCACTTCAGGGAAGTAGTCGTGCAGCGCCCCCGGCGAGCCGTCCTCATACCCGTGACAGATCGCGCAGTAGACGCCGAACAGCACGCCGCCCCGCTGGAGCGAGTTCTCGCTGGCTTCGAGCGGCATGGTCGCCGGCTCGCCCGCCACCAGGCGTGGCCCCTGGAACGGCACCGATCCTGCTGGCGCAGCCCGGCGCGGCCCTTCCTGGAAGCCAACCGCCGGAGAGTCGTACATCACGTTCACCCAGGGGATTTTGATGATGTGATACGTCAGCAGCAGCGGTGTGAGCACCGCGCCCAGCGCCGCCACACTCAGCACGGCCCAGAACGCCAGAAAGCGCCGGTTGCCAGACCCGGCGAGCGCGGCATCTTCATGGCGCACATCAATCGCACCGTGCGTATGGAACAGCGCGGCGATCTCATCGCCCAGGCGCTCGCTGGCGCGCACGGCGAGGCCAATGTAGCCATCGCTGATGCGCTCGTCATAGATCAGCGGTTCCAGCCGGGGGAAGCGCGACGTCAGCAGAAAGCCAAGAAAAGCCATCACCATCGCGCCCAGCGCCACGAACTCGAACACCATGATCGCGGTGGGCGGGAACGGCGCAATGAGCGCCTGTCCGCCGACGTAGATCGGGTAGAGCGCGGGCGTGCCGATCGTGATGAACAGCGCAATTGCCAGCCCGCCGAGCGCGCCCAACGCCAGGAATGGCAGGAACCAGGTGCGCGGACGCTTGCGTCCGAACAGCTTCGACGCATACGGCGCCGCCGACATGATCGTGACCTGGTCGTCAGCGATCCCCATCGCCTGAAGTCCGGCGACGGCGCGCGCAGTCGGGTCCACGTTGGGAAACAGCCCAAAGATCAGAGTATCAGCCACGTCGTCCTCCTAGTGGGGGTCGGTCCGCGTCGGAAGAATAGCCCTGCCCACGCGCCGCCGTCCCTGAAGCGCCTGCCCTTCGTACACCTCCCACACCGGGATGATCGGCACGACGCGCGTCCAGAGGATATACAGCAGCGCGAGGAAGGCGAAGGTTGCGGCGGTGATCAGCAGCTCCGGCCAGCGCGGCGTGTAGTTGACCCAGTTGAACGACAGCTCGTTGCGCGAGAGCATTCCGGGAATAATCAGAACGCGCTCGACGTACATTCCGATCTGGACAAACAGCGCGATGACGAACATCGCCGGCAGCGAGCGGCGCACCCGGCCTGACCACAGCGTTCCCAGCGGGACGATGATGTTGGAGAACAGCATCAGGTAGAACATCGGAGCCAGCGGGCCGGTCAGCATGTTCTGAATCGCCGCTTCCAACGGCAGATTGCCGTACCAGTTCGTGATCCATTCCGTAAAGTAGAAGTACACCCAGGTCATCGACAGGATCATCAGGAAGATGCCCATCGCGTTGAAATGCTCTTCGCGGATGAAGTAGCCCAGCCCCATCCCCTTGCGCACCAGAGCCATGATCAGGATCACCGCCGCCACCCCGGAAAACAGCGCACCGGTGATGAAATACGGCCCGAAGATGGTGCTGTGCCAGCCTGGCTGGATCGCCATTGCGAAGTCGTACGACACGATTGTGTGCACCGAGAACATCACCGGGATGATGATAAACGCCAGGATGTCGCTCAGCTTCTCCAGCCGCAGCCATTCGCCCTCGGTCCCGCGCCAGCCAAAGGCCAGCGCGCCGTAGATTTTCCGGCGGAGACCGGAGACACGATCGCGCACCATTGCCATATCTGGAATCAGCGCCGCGTACATAAACAGCGTGCTGCCGATCAGGTACGTGGTGATCGCGGTCGCATCCCACAGCAGCGGCGAGTG
>JADLHR010000516.1 GCA_020848665.1 Anaerolineae bacterium | reverse complement strand
GGCGGGTCAGGCGCAGCAGCGCCTCGTTCTCGTTGATCATCCCGCCCAGAAACTGCTCCAGCACGTTGCCCTGCACCCGCTTCTGCGCCTCGCGGATCGCCTTCTCCTTCGCCATTTCGAGCGCGCATACCGCCGCGCCGTTGCGCGCAAACGCCGCGTCGAAGGCGTCGACCGGGTCCCCTTCCTGGAACACCAGCGACAAAAAGCCGCGCCCCATCTTCCCGGCGACGATCGGCGCCACCAGGCGACGAAGCTGCATCCGGGGCAGCGCAATTGACACCGGGTCCGGGCTGGCCTGGGCGACTTCGATCCGGTCGCGGAACAGCGCCGGAAGCGGGTTGGCATCGTAGAGCGCGTCCTCGATCGCGGGCCACGCGGGAGAATCGATAAGCGGCCCAGCGGCAGCGAGCGTATGCAGACGCTTGTCCTGCACAACGACCGTTTTTCCGGCCAGGTCCGCCAGCGCCGCTGCCAGCGCGCGCAAACCCCGATTCTCGGTCGAGAGCTGCAACAACTGCTCGCGGACCTCGCGCCCGCGCTCTTCCGGCGAAACCGGCGCACCAATCAGCACCTGGCCGACCTGGCGCTCAATCGCGCGCAGCGGGGCTGTGTCGGGCAGGCGCAGCAGAGGAACGCCATGCTCATCGGCGGCAGCGCGCGCCGGGGCGCCGATCTCGCCCGCTACCGCGATCGCCGCGACCTCCATCTCGCTCAGATCGTGAATCAGGCTGGTCAGCGTCAGCTTGTCGCTCAGCAGGCGCATCGCGTCGAGCGAGATCAGGGCCAGCTCGCCACCCGCGAGATCTGGGAAGGCGGGCGGGCGCGTATTCAGCACGCTCACCCACTTGACGCGCCGCGCCATCCCGCTCTGCCCGGCGACAACCGTTGTGCCGACCGGCAAGGCAAGCCGCAGAAGGTCCTGCACGGTGTACCGCGACGGCTGGTTCACTGCTGACTTCGCGCCTCTAGCTCCCTGCGTTCCCGGTGTGTCGAGCGGTTAGCAGTCAGCGGTTAGTATTTAGCTAGGAGCTAATCGCTAACCGCTGACTCGCGTCTGCCTGAGGTGGTCCAATGCTTCAGGATAAGCCGCATCCCTGAACGACGGCCTAATAAACCCCCAGGTACCGCTCCAATTCCCAGGGGCTGACCACCAGCAGATAATCCTGCCACTCCAGGCGCTTGGCTTCCAGAAAACGCTCGTAGAGGTGCAGGCCGAGCGCCTCGCGCGCCAGCTCGCTGCTCTCCAGCTCTTCGAGCGCGGCGTCGAGCGAGGTCGGCAGCGTGGTAAGATGGCGGCGCCGGTTCGAGACTTCGTACAGTTCCTCGTCGGCGGCGGGCGGCAGCGGCAGCTCGTCGCGCATCCCGCGCAGCCCGGCTTGCAGCAGCACAGCGAACGCCAGGTACGGGTTGCAGCTTGGGTCGGGCGCGCGCATCTCGATGCGCGTGCCGGTCCGCTGGCCTTCCGCCAGGCGCGGCACGCGCACCAGCGCGCCCCGGTTCAACTGCGCCCAGGTGACGAAAATCGGCGCTTCCAGCCCGGCCATCAGGCGCCGGTAGCTGTTGACCAGCGGCGCGAGCACAGCGCACATCTCGCGGGCGTGCGCCAGTTGCCCCGCCAGGAAATGCTGCCCCGCTGCCGACAGGCCGTAGTCATGCGTCGGGTCAGTAAAGAGATTCTCGCCGGTTTCGCACGACGCAAGCCACTGGTGGACATGCATCCCGCTGCCGGGGGCGCTGGTGATGGGCTTCGGCATGAAGCTGGCGAAGCGCCCTTCCTGGCGGGCGATCGTGCGCAGCGCCATGCGCGCAGTCACGATCGCGTCCGCCGCCTGGAGCGCATCGAGTGGCGCGAGGTCCAGCTCGTGCTGCCCGCCGCCGACCTCATGATGGCTCGACTCCACGACCACGCCCATCGCGCGCAGGGCGTCGCCGGTTCGCTTGCGGATCACACGCGCCGCCCCGTCCGAAGCGTCGAAATAGCTGGCCTGGTCGTCGGCCAGCAGCGGCCCCTCGCCCGGCGGATCGCGGAAGATGTAGTATTCCAGCTCTGGTGCGACGCAGTAGCGCACGCCTTGCTGCGCGGCGGCTTCAACCGCCCGGCGCAGCGCGCCGCGCGGGTCCCCGGCGAAGGGCTGCGCGTTAGGCGTGTAGACATCGCAGAAGACGCGCGCTGTCCGCCCGACATCAGGGCGCTGCGGCTCCCAGGGCAGCACGGCCAGCGTGCTGAGGTCCGGCAGCAGGTACATATCGGACTCAGCCACCCGCGCGAAGCTCTCGACCGCCGAGCCGTCGAACCAGACGCCCGCCTCAACCGCTGCCGGCAGAAAGTCGAGGTCGATGGTGACTGACTTGATCATCCCCATCACGTCAGTGAACTGAAGGTCCACCGCGCGCACCTGGCGGTCGCGCAGATCGGCCTGGGCCTCGTCGGCGCGGGTGTACTTAGGAAGGGGCTGTTCGAGCATCTAATCCATCCAGCCGCCGGACCGTGCTGTCCGGCACTCGCTTGCATTATAACAACGTTTTGGGCGGCAGGGCCGCGCTGCTGATTTCTGCTAGAGCGTGTTATGCACTTGTGCCGGGTAAAGCCCCCCATCCCCCGGCCCCTTGCCCCCAAAATGAGGGAAGGGGAGTCCATCCGGCTTTTTTT
>JADLHR010000515.1 GCA_020848665.1 Anaerolineae bacterium | reverse complement strand
TGCCAATCTGCGCGAGCAGCGCAACACCCTGGCGGACCGCATTGTGAGCATTTCCGGCAATATCGCGCAGTACTCGAACACAGTGGCGAACCTTCAGCGGCGGACCAATTCGCTTACGGTCGTTGAGGAAGCGCGCATCCCCGTCGGCCCGGCCGGCAACAACGTCTTCTCATCGACACTGTTGGGCGCAATCGTGGGCGCCGCGCTGGCCGCCGGGGTCGCGCTGCTGATCGAGTATCTCGACGACACGGTCCGCACCGCCGACGAAGCGACGCAAATGCTCGGCCTGCCGACGCTGGCCGTGATCCACCGCTTTGGCAAGTCACACGACACCTACGCGCAGCGCCTGATCACATACCACGACCCAGGGTCGCCAGTCTCGGAGCAGTACCGTACCCTGCGGACGAACCTGCTTTTCTCCTCGAACGGAAGCTGGTCCAAAGGCGCATACGTCATCACCAGCCCTGGCCCCTCCGAAGGAAAAAGCGTGACCGCTGCGAACCTGGCGGTAACGATGGCGATGGCCGGGCTGCGCGTGCTGCTGATCGACGCCGACCTGCGCCGCCCACGTGTGCATGAGACCTTCGGGCTGCCGAACGAGGTCGGGCTTTCGACGCTGCTCTCGGCTGATCCGAACGAGCTTTCCTCCGAGATCTCGCGCGGGGCGCTGCCGCAGAACCTGCTGGCCTGCCTGCAAGAAACCGAGATTCCGGGTCTGCGCGTGATCTCAAGTGGATTTGTGCCACTCAATCCCACCGAAGTGCTGGGATCGGTCGCCATGCAGCACTGGTTCGAGACGTTTCGCTCGTCGAAGAACGTTGATATCGTGCTGTTTGACACCCCGCCATGCCTGGTCGTGGCCGACAGCACGGTGCTGGCCGCCGCGATCAAAGTGCCGGTCGTGCTGGTGCTGGAGGCCGGCGAGACGCGCCGCGCCGCTGCCGTGCGCGCCAAAGAGCAGATGGACCACCTCAACATCGAGATCAAGGGCGTGGTTCTGAACTCGGTCAGCACGCGCGAGGAAGGCTACGCCTACGGCAGCGGCTACTATTACTACTACTATTCGCAGGATAAGGCGTCGAAAGAAGCCAGGAAAGAGTAAGCGCGCGCATCCGGGCGCGATCCATCAGCCGGTTGAGTGTGGTGAAGCGCATGCATCAACTTGATTCGTCAACATTGCCCGATCTCGTGAAGCCACAGGAAGGGCGGCGGCGCCGGTCACGCAGCCATCCGTCGCGCTGGCGCAAGCTGCGCCGCCGGTTCCGCCGGCTGAATTATCGCCTGCTGCTGATCATCATTGTCAGCGTTATCGCGGTGATTATCATGGGCAGCCTGGTGCTGGTCTCCAACGCTCGCGCCCAGGTCGAAGACGCCTGGGGCAGCCTGAACCGCGTGATGACCCGCATTAACAACACACCCGGCACCGAGCTGACTCTGGCCGATTTCGAGCGCCTGTGGGCCAGCGTCGGCGAGCTGGATCAGCGCCTCGCCAGCGCCGATAAGCAGATCGCGTTCCTGCGCCCCTTCGACTTCGTCAGCCCCGATGTGGCGCTCTCCTTCGAGGCGCTCGACGCCGCGCACGAATTGACGCAGGCGACCCGAAAAATGCTCAACGGCCTGCGGCCAACGCTGTTCTTTTTAACGGAAGGCGAGCAAGACGAAACGGTGAACCCGCAGTTTTCGTCTGGCGAGCGCGTGGTCGAGCTGCTGGAGCTGGGCCGCAACTCATTCTCCGAGGCTGATACCCACCTGCGCCAGGCGGAGGCGATCATCGCCGGGCTGCGCCTGGATAATGTCTCGCCCGAAATGCTGGTGACCGTCGATGGCCTGGCAGACAGCCACCGCCAGGTTCGTGAGATCAACGACCTGCTGCTGACCTCACCGGAGCTGCTGACCGTCGCGCTTGGCCTGGAGAGTCCCCAGTCGTATCTCGTGCTCTCTGCTAACAGCGACGAATTGCGGCCATCAGGCGGCTACATCAGCACTTACGGCTGGATGACTGTGCGCCGGGGCCGTATCGCGGACTTCAGCTATAGCCCGACAACCGCCCGCAGCCCGAACCCGCCGCCTGCCGAGATGGCGAGCGCGGTTCAGATCCCCCCGTGGTGGATCCAGTACACCCAGCCGATTTACGCCGCCTGGGACAGTAGCTGGCATGCTGATTTTCCCTCGACCGCCGCGATGGCCGCCTGGTATTACGATAACGGCGGTAACCCCGGCTCGCCCGTCAACGGCGTGATCGGAATCGATCTGGTCGGCTTCGAATACGTGCTGCGTGGGCTGGGAAGCGTCACCGTGCCTGGATACAGCGAGCTGATCACCCCAGGCAACTTCCGCCAGGCCGTCTATGCGATCCGTGCGGGAGGCGGCGACAACGCCCACAAGGAGTTCGTCGCGGCGCTCTACAAGCAGATTCTGGCCGACTGGCAGCGCGTCGATCCGGAGCGCAACGCCGACCTGCGCCGCGAGGTGCTTCAGGCGCTGCGCGAAAAGCATATTATGCTGTACTTCACGGACGAGCAGATCAACAGCGCCTTCGAAGCGATAGGATGGTCCGGCGAGCAGGAAACAGGCGTCGGGCGTGATTACCTGCTGGTCGCCGACGCGAACCTGGGCAGCAAGTCCAGCCGCGCGGTGCTGCGCAGCACCACCTATGATGTCACCATCCAGCCTGACGGCACGCTGAACAGCACCGTCGCCGTCGGCTATGATTTCCCGGCGCGCGCCGCCGAGCAGGACCCGGCGGTTCGCCCGCAGCACTACAACGACATCAACTACCACACTATTCTTCAGGTGTTTGCCCCGGCGAACAGCACGCTGCTCGGCGCGGAAGGTGTGACATTCGACCCCACCGTTGCCGCCGCACCGGAGCATACGATCTTCGTCTCGGAGCTTCAGGTGAACTACGACGACAGTCTGCGCGTCCAGTATCGCTACGAAACGCCGCAGGCGGTCGAGACCATCGGTCGCTATCGCCGCTACACTCTGGTGATCCAGAAGCAGCCCGGCACGATCGCCGAGCAGGTCAACGTCCAGCTCCGGCTTCCGGCAGGCGCCACGTCCGTCAAAATCTCGCCCACCCCAACAAACAGCTATTTCATCGACCAGCCGATTCTGGAGTTCCGGCTCTCGTTAAAGACCGACCAAACCATCGAGGTGATTTACACAAACTAAGCGTTCCTCATACACACCTCATCAAAAACCTGCCGGATTCTGGTGCAATCTCTGCATGACAGAGTCCGGTATTGTCTTTGTATCGGCGCAAAATGAAGCACTTGTGAATTTCCGATAAAAATTGCGGGCGTCGCGATTTTTTGAGCCGATTCTGGAGTACACTGAAGGGTACGGAATTGGGGAAAATGCCGCTCTGAACACAACCCAGGAAGCTTTATAAGGGGGGACATGAGCAGCCGGGAGCAGATGTTATCGTTTGGGCGCCGTTATCTGCGCGGCGCGCAACTGGCCGGGCCGCTAGCCCTGGCGGATGCGGCGATTCTCGCAGGCGCCTATGCCGTCACCTACGCGGTGCGCACTGCGTCATTCATACACCACATAAGCTCGCTTGAGCTTCGTTTCTTCGCGCTCGCGCTTCTCACGAATTTTGTTACGCTGTACGCCTTCGGCGCCTACCATCGCCTGTGGAAGCGTACCAGCGGCCACGACGTGTCTGTCATCATCCAGGCCGCCGGAGTGGCTACACTCATTGTTGGCCCGCTCGACTTTGTCCTTCGGCCGCGTCCGATTCCGCTCAGCGTCGTACTGGTCGCGCAGGTGATCGCGCTGGGCGGCTTTGTCGCGATCCGCTACCAGTCGCGCCTGATTAGCGGGCTGGAGTGGCGCTGGCGGGCGATCTGGCGCCAGGAATTCCCTGAGCGTCTGAACAAGAAGCGCGTGCTGATCGCCGGCGCGGGCGAGGCCGGGCAGATCACGGCGCTGCGCCTCAAGCACCGCCCGGCGCAGGACCCTGAGCAATACGATGTTGTCGGCTTCGTGGACGACGACCGGCACAAGCAGGGGCTGTTTGTCGAAGGCTGCCGCGTGCTGGGTACGCGCCAGGACATCCCGGCCCTGGTCGAGCGGCACAATGTCGAGATGATCGTCGTCGCCGTTCACAACATCAGCGGGCCAGATTTCCGCGATATCCTCAGCTACTGCGAGCAGACACGCGCGCGGATCAGCGTGGTCCCGAACGTGATCGCCCAGTTCAACGGGCATATCAATTCGCCGCCGCTGCTGCGCCAGGTCCAACCCGAAGACTTGCTCGGTCGCAAGTCAGTCAGCTGGCACAAGGCGGTGGACGTGTCGCCTGTCCGCGAAAAAGTGGTCCTCATCACCGGCGCGGCTGGCTCGATTGGCTCCGAGCTGTGCCGGCAAATCCTGAGCTACGCGCCGGCGAAGCTGATCATGCTCGACAACAACGAAAGCGGCCTGCACGATCTGCAAACCGAGCTGGCATCCCTCACGCGAGAAGACAGCCTGCTCGTGCCGACCCTGGCCGATATCACGGATACGTGCCAGATGCGCGCTTTGTTCGCGGCGCACCGGCCACAGCTTATTTTCCACTCGGCAGCGTACAAGCATGTGCCGATGCTGGAGGCGTACCCGTCCGAATCGATCCGCGTCAATATCGGCGGCACACGGCTGGTCGCAGAACTGGCGCACCAGCACGGCGCGGAACGCTTCGTGTTGATCTCGACCGACAAAGCGGTCAATCCGAGCAGCATCATGGGCGCCAGCAAGCGCATCTGCGAGATGCTGATGCACGCTTTCGCGCAGCGCAGCAGCACGACGCTCTTTACCTCGGTCCGCTTCGGGAACGTGCTTGGCAGCCGGGGCAGCGTCGTACCGACCTTCGAGCGCCAGATTCAAGCTGGCGGCCCGGTGACGGTTACTGACCCTGAGATGACGCGCTATTTCATGACGATTCCGGAAGCAGTCAATCTCGTCATCCACGCCGCCTGTCTGACCCAGGGCGATGACCTGTTCATGCTGCAAATGGGCCAGGTCGTGCGGATTGTCGAGCTGGCAGAGCGCATGATCCGGATGCACGGCCTGCGCCCTTACATTGACATCGCGATCGACTTTACCGGAGTGCGCCCCGGCGAGAAACTCCACGAAGAACTGTACACCGAGGCTGAGCGCCAGCACCCCACCATGCACCCGGATATCGTGCAACTGGTCAACATGCGGAACGGTCATCTGCTCGATCAGTTCATGGCCGATCTGGACTCGCTGGCGCGCTCGGCGGGGGACCAGGAAACCGCCCGGCAGGGCGTGCTGGCGCTGGCGGGGTATGTGCCAACCTCGTCGCAGGCGTGAACGCAGGCTTTTTCGAACACAGCAGCCTGGCGGCATTCCACTTTAGAGTATAATAGAACCGCTGCTCCACTTCTCTGGCAGCCGCGCGGTAGACACGCCCACCGGGCACAACGCCCGCCGGCGAACAGAACCGCGCGCTGCCTGACGCTCGCCTGCCATCGCTGATGCTGATCAGGAGCCGCCTCGTATGCCTGAGGAACTTTCCTTGCACGATCCCTTTTCGCAGGGTGGCCTGCCAGATGAAAACCACTCCCATGACAACCGTTCTTCCCAGGGGATAAATGTCCCCTGGCGCAGTGAGTCGCCGAACGGCGACGCGGACAATAACCTATCGTCGCTGCGCCCGATCACGCTGCTCACCCAGGCTGCACGCCAACTGACGGACGGTCATTATGCGGTGGAGCTGCCGGTCATTCAGGATGATGAGCTGAACGAGTTGAGCCAGGCGCTGATCGACCTGGCGAAAACGCTCGAAGGGCGCTACCGCGAACTGAATCGCATTGACCAGATTACCTCGCGGATCAACGCGGGCTTGTTACTTGACGAAATCCTCGACAACGTCTACCAGGACTTCCGCGAGCTGATCCCGTACAACCGCATCGGTTTCGCGTTGATCGATGACGACGGGCAGACGGTCCGCGCACGCTGGGCACGTAGCGATCAGCCCCGGCTTAAGCTCAAGCGCGGCTTCAGCGCGCGGCTGGCAGGCAGCAGCCTGGAGAAGATCATCGACACCGGCGCGCCGCGCATTCTCAATGACCTTCCGGCCTATCTGCGCCAGAAACCGGAGTCCGACTCGACACAACTGATTGTCGAGGAGGGCTTTCAATCCTCGCTGACATGCCCGCTGATCGCCAGCGGCGTGCCGGTCGGGTTCATTTTCTTTTCGAGCATCGCGCTGCACACCTACGACCAGATCCACGTCGAAATCTTTCAGCGCATCGCCGCGCAGTTGTCAGTCATTGTTGAAAAGGGCCGCCTCGTCTCGGAGCTTGCCGCGCAGAAGAACGCGATTGAGCGCCAGAACAAAGAGCTACTGCGCCTTAACGACTTGAAAAATACCTTCGTGGGCATCGCCGCGCACGATCTGCGCAGCCCGTTGAGTGTGATTCAGACCGCCGCCTCTTTCCTGCTCGATCCGTTGGTCGAGATGTCTGACGCCGAGCGCGCGACGATTTTGCAGGAGGTCGGCGAGCAAGCGAGCTATATGCTGGGGCTGCTGGACGAGCTGCTCGACGTGGCGCAGATCGAAGCCGGTAAGCTCGAGCTGCGCGCTGAGCCGATTGAGGTCGGCGCGTTTCTGATCGAAGCTGTTCAGCGCCACGTACGGATCGCGGCGCAGAAGTCGATCGAGATTGTCCTCGACTCGCTGCCGCCTGGCACAGCGCACGCAGACCGTTTCCGGCTGCGCCAGGTGATCGATAACCTGATCTCGAACGCGGTCAAGTTCTCTCCTGT
>JADLHR010000514.1 GCA_020848665.1 Anaerolineae bacterium | reverse complement strand
CCCTGTTGCGCGCGCTGAGCCATGCGTACCGGCGCGCCACCAACCGGCGCACCGACTTCGCGCACCAGGCAAGCCGCCAGCTGGTCAACCGCTTCGGGCTGCTCGTCTTTGAAGACCTGGACATCCCCGACATGCAGGCCAACGGGAACCGTATCGTCAATCGGGGCATTGCGGACGTGGCCTGGGGTCAGTTCGTGCAGTTCACCACGTACAAGGCTGCAAGCGCCGGTCGTGCTGTGCTGCGCGTCAACCCCAGGGGCACAACGCAGGAGTGTGCCGGTTGTGGTTCGATCGTCCCCAAAGACCTGAGTGTGCGGGTTCACGACTGTCCTGACTGCGGCCTGAAGCTGGACCGCGATCTCAACGCTTCCCTGAACATTCTGGCTCGCGGGCTGGCGAGCCTCCGGCTTTGACCGGTAGAAGCCCCCGGCTTTAGCCGTGGGGAGCAGTCACGCTAGGATAGGCAGCAGCTAGCGGCTTATCGAAATGAACTGGCAAATGCGGCAGGTCGCATGGCGAACCTCACCCCTTAGCCCCCAACCCCTTTTCCCCGCTCCGTGACCGGAGCGGGGCCAGGGGTGAGGTTCCTGGCGCTGAGCCGATATGCCAGATACTTTCGAAAGTTCACACAGCGGCTGGCAGTCAGTGGTGCGCCCAAAACCTGCTCTCGCTAACCGCTAACCGCTAACCGCTATTTGCTTTCTCTCAGGAGCGCGTCATGACTGTCGCCACTCACCCGGTTTCCACAGATGCCTTCGATCACATCGACGAGGCGACCTATCGCCGCCGCCAGCGCGCCTGGATGCTCTACGACTGGGCGAATTCGGCCTTCGCTACGACGATCCTGGCGGCTGTGCTGCCCGCCTACTACAGCGGCGTCGCGGGGGCTACTCTGCCGAGCGAGGCGACAGCGACCGGCTATTGGAGCCTGACGCTCTCAATCGGGCTGTTCATCGTCGCGATCATTTCGCCCATCCTCGGCACGATCTCGGACGTGCGGCGCGGCAAGAAGGCGTTCCTCTCGGTATTCGCGACTATCGGTGTGATCGGCACCGGGCTGCTGGTCTTCGTCGGGACCGGCGACTGGCTGCTGGCCTCGATCCTGTTCATTATCGGGCGCGTCGGCTTCTCGGCCTCAATCGTGTTTTACGACGCGCTGCTGCCGCACGTCGCCCGGCCTGACGACGTGGACCGCCTCTCGACCGCCGGGTACGCAATCGGCTATCTCGGCGGCGGGCTGCTGCTCGCCGTCAACATCGTCATGATTTTCGTGTTCGGCAGCGAGCTGGGCGCGCGGCTGTCGTTCCTCAGCGTGGCGATCTGGTGGGCGGTCTTCTCGATCCCGGTGCTGCGCGTTGTGCCAGAGCCGCCAGCGGCAACCGCTGCGCTCGGCCCTGGTGAGAACGTGCTGAGCGTCAGCCTCCAGCGCCTACGCGACACCTTCCGCGACCTGCGCCAGTACCGCGAGCTGCTGAAATACCTGGTCGCATTTCTGATCTACAACGATGGCATCGGCACGATCATCGGCATCGCGGTGATCTATGGCGCCGAGCTTGGCTTGGGGACGCTCTCGCTGGTCGGCGCGCTGCTGCTGGTGCAGTTCGTCGGCATCCCATTCAGCTTCATCTTCGGGCGTCTGCCCGCCGCCGGAGACCCGCGCCGCGCGTTCTTCCTGGCGTTCATTCTGTGGAACCTCGTCCTGCTGCCGGTCGTGGCGGTCGGCGCACGCGCCGCACTCGACGCCGACCTGACCGGTGCGCCGCGCCCCGATACGCCCGCGCTGGATGGGGCCGCCGGGACCGGCGTCGTCAGCCTGCGTGACGAGGCGGCAGTCCAGCGCGGCCTGCTGGCGGAAGGCGCGCCGGACGGCGTGCTCTCGTCCGCGCCGGAAGGCACCTGGCAGGTAGCGACTGTCGGGGATGCGAAGTTCGACGGCGCGGCGCTGACCTATCTCTCAACCAACGCGCCCGGCGCGGCCTACGCGCTGCGCTTCAACGGGCAGTCGGTCGCGCTGTTCCACTCCGAAGGGCCGGATCGCGGTATCTTCCGCGTATATCTGGACGGCGCGCCGTACGATTTCGGCGATGACGGCGACCTGGACACGGGCGAAGTCGATGCCTATCGCCGGACGGTGCGCTGGAACCATCGCCTGACAGTCGAGGCGGACGAGCCAGGGCTGCATACGCTCGTCGTGCGCAGCACCGGGCGCGCCAACGAGGACGCAAGCGGCATGTGGCTCGATGTCGGGCGGCTGGAAGTGCTGCCACCGCCGCGCGTAGCGAGCCTGCCGCTGATCCTCGGCCTGCTGGCCGCGATCGAGCTAAGCGGGCTGGCGTTCGCCTGGGCGCTCGGCCAGCGGCTGGTCAGCGGGCTGGCGGAGGCACTCAACACCAAGCGCTCGATCCTGCTGGCGCTGTTGATCTACACCGTGATCGCGGTGCTCGGCTATTTCGTCAACTCTGTGCTGGAATTCTGGCTGCTGGCGTGGCTGGTGGCGATCGTGCAGGGCGGCAGCCAGGCGCTCAGCCGCAGCCTGTATGCCAGCATGAGTCCGCGCGCCAAAAGCGGCGAGTTCTTCGGCTTCTTCAGCGTGATGGAGAAATTCGCGGGCATCCTGGGGCCAGTCCTGTTCGCGGCAGTGGTCGCCATCTTCGGCAGCAGCCGCCCGGCGGTCCTCAGCCTGATCGCGCTGTTCGCGGTTGGCGGCTGGCTGCTGACGCGCGTTGACGTGGACGAAGGTCGGCGCGTGGCGCGCGCCGAAGACGAGGCGCTGCGGGCGCGGGGCGCGGTCACGGGAAGCTGAGCGTGTTATGAACTTGCGTCCGAGAAAAGCCCCCCATCCCCCGGCCCCTTGCCCCCAAAATGAGGGAACGGGGAGTCCGTCCCGCCCTTTTCCTTCCCTCGTTCTGGGGGAAGGAAAGCCGGCCGCAGGTCGGAAGGATGGGGGGATGGCTTAGAAACACCTGAAAAGCGCATAACAGGCTCTAAGTCCGGCTGCCTGTCGCCGCTTTCCGCCGCCTTATAGTAGAATCGGTACAGCGGGCCGGGGCGCGGGGCGCGTGGCTCACGGCCCCTTCTTCCTGACGCACCTGAGACGAGGACTCCGATGAGCCTGTTTACGCGTTCCAGCGGTATTCTGCTGCACCCGACCTCACTGCCCGGTCGTTATGGCATCGGCGACCTGGGCGATTGGGCGTACCATTTCGT
>JADLHR010000513.1 GCA_020848665.1 Anaerolineae bacterium | reverse complement strand
CGCTTGACCACCACCGGCCGATCCCCTTGCAGCGTGTCGTAGGCGCGAAGCGTTTCGCCCGAGCGGCCACGCGGGTAGATGTGATCGTAGCGGTAGCGATTGTCAAACAGGCTTTCTGTCCGTCGCCCAGGGGGCCGAGCTGACATGCCCTACTCCTGCCAAACCATTTTGGGTCGAGCCGTATGCGCCCCTATTGTACGCGCCTCGGAAAGGATTTCCAACACGGGCGCACGGTCACGCGCCGGGGCGCGACCAGTGGGCGACCTGCTCTGCGACCGCCGTTGCGAGCAGCGCGACATGCCACATTCCAGCGCCAAGCGGCTCGATGTCAATATACTCGTCCTGCCGGTGCGCGTGGCCGCCGGTCGTTAGCCCGACCGTTACGGTGGGCAGACCGTTTGCCAGCAGCGCATTGGCATCGGTGCTGCCTGTCTCATAGCGCGCCCGGCACCCGATAGCTCGCAGCGCGGCAGCGGCAAGCTGAACGAGCGGGTGCCCGGTGGGAATCTGGCCGCTGGGCCGGTCTCCGACGATATTCACTTCGAAGCGAACGGTCTGAGCATGCTCAGGGCGCAGCAGGGTGCGCACCTGCTGCTCCAGCGCCGCTAACTCGTCCGGGTCTTCTGAGCGCAGGTCGAGATACAGTTCGGCGCGCGAGGCCAGGCTGTTGACTGATTGGCCGCCGCTGATCAGGCCGATATTGTAGGTTGTGCGGGGGCGAGGCTCCGGCTGGAGAGTAATGATACGCGCGCCAGCCGCGACCAGCTCGTGAATCGCGCTCGGCTGGCCGAAATGCGTCCAGCTATGCCCACCGGGCGCGGTGCAGATCACGTGCAGGCGGCGCACCGCGATTCCGGCGTGGTAGATGCGGCCCAGCGCCATGCCTTCGAGCACGATGGCCGCGCCAAGCCTTGCCGCGAGCCGATCCCACACAGCGCGGATGCCGCCGAGATTACCCAGCCCCTCCTCGCGCGTGTTGGCAACGAGCCATACGTCGGCGCCGGGGCGATACCCTGCGTGACGCCACAGCTCGATCAATCCCAGCAGCCCGGCGACTCCCAGGCTGTTATCGCCCAGGCCCGGCCCGTACACGCACTGCTCGTCGCGTCGGACGGACAGATCGGCCTCGGCGGGAAATACGGTATCGGTGTGCGCGCAGATTAGCAGCGCGGGCGCGCCGGAAGCGTCGCCCGGCCAGCGGCCGTAGACATTATGTAAGGCGTCACGCCCTACATCCGCCAGCCCGGCGCGCTCGAACTGCGCCGCGACGAACGAAGCGCGCCGCTCTTCGGCGAATGTAGGTGCGGGAATCTGCTGGATCGTGATCGCGTCGCTAAGCAGCGCCTCGACATTGACGGCATCACGCAGCGCGACACCGAGCGAAGAATGGGCAAGGGCGCGCAGGATTGACTTCGGCTCGGTCATGAGCATCCTCGGTGCAAAGCGACTCAGTCAATTGGTCCGGTGCTGACCGAAATCGCTGATGTCGCGCCGGGTGAGATCGTGCTCGCCCAGCGCCAGGATCAGATCAAGAGGCAGTGTCAGGTGCTGGATCCCGGCGGCCAGAGCCTCGATCACATCCTCAACAGTCTTGAAGCTGGCGGCCAGGATCTCGGTCTGTGTGCCGCGCACGGCAGCGACCATGCGATCAATGACCCGCGCGGCATCCGGCACGTCGCGTTTCAGACGGCCAAAGTATGGGATGGCGAAGCTGGCGCGCACCTGGGCGGCCAGAAACGCTTGCGTTGGGCTGTAGATGGCCGTCATCGCGCACTCTATCCCGGCCGGCACCAGCCGTGAGACCATCGTGTAGTTCTCAGTCGTCGAGGGGACCTTCAACAGCACCTTGTCCGGCCGGATTTTGTACGCGGCCCAGGCTTCGTCGGTGCGCGCTTCGACCGTCGCTCCGGTGAGCTGGTAGAACACGTGCCCGTCGATAATCTCGACCAGCTCGCTCAACACGTCCAACCCTGGGCGTCCGGTCTGGGCGACCAGCTTAGGATTGGTCGTTACCCCTGCGATGAACCCCAGCTCCTGCGCGCGCCGCGCGTCGTCGGGATTGGCCGAATCGAGGTAAATCCCCATGTCAGGCTCCTTGTTGCGCTCCGCCGGTATCCAACCGGTGGTACGGCATCGATTATGCCGTAAGCTGGGGATTTCTGCTGGCCGATCTTGCGCTGCCCCGGACGGCTGTGGCATAGTAGGCGAAAGCCGCCGCCTCCGGCCCGCGCCGAGCGATGATTCCCACAGACGGCCCGCCTTGTGGGATTCGCGTGGGAAAAATGCGTGTGCCGAGTGTTAAGGCGCGCGCAAGAGAAATGCCGAAAAATGAAGAGGCGGTGGCTGGCATCTGACCCAAGATGTGGGGGTCATCTCGGCGGAGATCGCCAAAACTGGGGTTGTCCCACTACGACGATGCAGTTGAAGCCGCGAGCGCGCATCGCCGAAGGCGCAGCGGCGTGTCTGGACGAATTAGACTTGTCTGTCTGGGAACAGCCATTATAATCGCCTACAATGCACTGATGAAACGCACGGTAGGGGCGACTGCCCGGCGGGCGGCGCTGCCGGGAGATGCCGGTCGGAGCGATGTGAGGGGGACACATGAAGGCGACGAGTGTCTTGCTAATCGAGAGCGCTCGCACGAATGGTGTGTCGTTTGCCGCCGCCCTAAAGCGCAACTATCAGGTGCGGATTGCTCATTCTGGGAAACAGGCTCTTGCGATGGTTCAGGAGAGCCGCCCGGATGTTATCGTTCTCGATGCCGCCTCACTGCGCACTTCTGGCAATCGTATCGTAGCCCGGCTGCGTACAGTGCACGCGCAAATGCCGATTATTCATATTCAATCTCAGGACCGTACGAGTGTTGACAGCCCGGCAGATGTGCTGCTGGTGCCGCCGTTCACGTCTCGCAAGCTGATCAACCGCATTAACAAATTCTTCCCCACTGGTCCGAGCGACCGCCGGGACACAGGTGCACACGCGCTGGCGCTCCAGCAACCAATCGCCGCACCTGCCGCCGACAACCAGCCCGCGCTCAGGCTGTCCGCGCTGATGGAGCTGCTTAAGCAAAGTCCGAATGTGACGCCGAAGCTGATCGCGCTGATGGAGCTGTTTGTCCAGAATCCAAATGTAACGCTGGAACGCCGTCAGATTATGCAGTCGATCTGGAACACCGATTATATGGGCGATACGCGCACGCTCGACGTTCACATCCACTGGATTCGCAAGGTTGTCGAGCCGGACCCGCGCAAGCCGCAGATTATCCAGACGGTGCGTGGCGTTGGCTATCGGCTGAGCCTGCCGGAAGAAGCGGTCGCCGGTGTCGCGCTGGCCTCAACCAAACTGGCTGCTGGCTGAGCAGCGCATCAGACGCCACTCAGGCCGCGAGGCTTAACACAAGGCGCCAAACACAAAAAAGGCACCCGCCGGAGCGGATGCCTTCGCTTGTCTGTGGCAGGGCCTTTAACGCGAGTCAGCCACGGATGATCAGCGCTTACTGCTGCTGGGCCTCGAGTTCGGCCAGCCGCTTCATCAGGCGACTTTTGTGACGCGCCGCGTTGTTGCGATGCAGCACGCCCTTGTTCGCCGCCTTGTCCAACACGCGGACTGCTTCAAGCGTCGCCTGGCGCGCTTCTTCGAGGTTGCCCGCGTCAATCGCCGCCGTCGCCTGCTTGAACTCGGTCCGGGTGCGCGAACGCCACATGCGGTTGCGCTCACGCCTTTTCTCATTGCTGCGAATGCGCTTTAGGGCAGACTTGTGGTTAGCCAACAGGGTATCTCCCGTAGTTCATCATCTCTGGACTGACAAGCGCCCTGATTGTAACAGGGCGACCGGCCTTTGTCTAGGCCGCAGACGGGCGTTCTCGCCGCCGCGCACGGTAAGGTAGGGCAGGTGAGATTCGAACTCACACGAGGTTCCCCTCAGCGGATTTTAAGTCCGCGGCGTCTACCGTTCCGCCACTGCCCCGTGAGGCGCCCTCCCGTTCTGACGCCGATCAGTGTAGCATGCGGGCGGGTGAGCGTCAATCCAGGATCGCGATGGCTGGCTCTAGCTGCGCTCGCCGCGCTCACGCAGGTGTGGAAAGAGCAGCACTTCACGGATCGTACTCTTGTCCGTGACGAGCATCACCAACCGATCGACGCCTACACCGCAGCCGCCGCAGGGCGGCATACCGTAGCGCATTGCGCGCAGATAGTCTTCGTCAACCGGCGTCGTTTCTTCGTCGTCCGCGCTATACAGCCGCCCCATCTCGACAAAGCGCGCCTCCTGATCGAGCGGGTCGTTCAACTCGGTGAAGGCGTTGCCCATTTCCATTCCGCCGACAAACATCTCGAATCGCTCGACGTGCGTCGGGTCACCGGGCACGCTCTTGGCGAACGGCGAGATGTCGCGCGGATAGTCGAGGATAAAAGCCGGCTGAATCAGCGTCGGCTCCACCGCGTCGCCCAGCAGCGTATCGATCAAGCGGCCCCACGTCATTGCCGGATCGGCGCCCATCCCGGCGGCGCGCATGGCTCCGGCGAGCGACGCCGCGTCAGGATAGCCGGCGTAGTCGATACCGGTCCGGTCGCGGATCGCGTCGCGCAGCGTGATGCGCTGCCAGGGCGGCGCAAGCTCGATGGTCTGCCCCTGAAAGGTGATCGTCGTGCCACCAGTGACTTGCTCCGCCACATATGCGATCATGCGCTCGGTAAGGTCCATCATCGAGTGATAATCCGCGTACGCCTGATAGAACTCAAGCTGCGTGAACTCCGGGTTGTGCTTGAAGCTGACACCTTCGTTGCGAAAGTCGCGCCCGATCTCGTAGACCGCATCGTACATCCCGACCAGCAACCGCTTGAGGTACAGTTCGAAGCTGATACGCAGGTAGAGGTCCTGGTGAAGCTGGTTATGATGCGTGATGAAGGGCCGCGCCGCCGCGCCACCATAAATCGGCTGCAAAATCGGCGTTTCGACTTCGAGAAACCCTTCATCGTCGAGGAACCGGCGTAGCGCGCTGACGGCGCGCGCCCGGTCCCGGAAGACCGCACGCGTCTCAGGGTTGACCGCCAGATCGGCGTAGCGCTGCCGGTAGCGTTCCTCGACATCGCTGAAAGCACCGTAACGCTCGACCGTGCCATCCCCGGTTACGTGCTCCTTGATGACGGGCAGAGGGCTGAGCGCCTTCGCCAGCACGGCCAGTTCCTCGACCAGCACGCTGACTTCTCCGGCGCGCGTGCGCATCATCGTCCCGGACGCCTGCACGAAATCGCCCAGGTCCAGGTCCTGCCGGATCATCTCGTAAGCAGCCTCGCCCACGTTGTCGATGCGGGCGAACAACTGCAAGCGCCCGGCGCCGTCCTCGATATGCGCGAAGTACACCTTGCCCTTGAGATTCTGGCGCACAATCCGCCCCGCGACTGTCACTGCGACTGTCACCGCGCCCGGCGCCGGCTCGCTGGCCGCCTGGCTTTCAGCGGCTTCGAAGGCGTGCAGCGCCTCGACGGTGGTGTGCGTGCGCCCGACCCGGTTCGGATATGGCTCGATCTGACGCGCGCGCAGGCTGTTAAGCTTGTCCAGGCGCTCCTGTTCCAGGTTGTTGGCGGGACTCCACATCACGGCTGCTTCTTCTCCTCAGTTGTGCGTGTTGTCAGGTGAGACCGCTGCCTCGGAAACCGGCACTCAAAACAATGCCCACGCGAGCGCAGGCTGGCATGGGCAATCACAGACCGCGAAAAGCGTCTGAATATTACTCGATCGCCTTGATGACGAACTCAAGGTCTCCGTCAGGCGCTTCGACCGTGACGCGCGCGCCGACCTTGTGGGACATCAGCGCCCGGCCCAGGGGGCTTTTGTACGAAATCTTACCGGCGCGCGGGTTTGCCTCCGCCGCTCCCACAAGGTGATAGACTTCGACGCTCTCCGCGCCGACTTCCTGCACCGTGACGAGGCTGCCCAGCGAAACCGCGTCGTTTTTGGCGTCCTGCTCGATGATCTGCGCGTTGCTCAGGATCATCTCCAGGCGCATGATCTCGCCCTCGATGAACGCCTGCTCATTCTTTGCGTCTTCGTATTCAGCGTTTTCGACCAGCTCGCCCCCTTCTTCCAGGGCAAGACGCAGGCGTTCGGCAACTTCCTGCCGGCGCACATTGCGCAGAAAGTTGAGACGCTCTTCGTGTTCTTGCAACCCTTCCACGGTTAAATAGTGGACGTCGTCGGTCATCCCGCTCCTCCAAGCATTCGAGTACCCTGATTGCCAAGCGTTTCTCAGCAGCCCGGCAGGGGTCTGGCCGCCGGGAGCTTCCCCTCTCGCCCGGCGAGACGCGCGCCGCTCTGCCTCGTGCTGAAACTAAATGGTGCCTGTTATCGCATAAAGTCTCGTAGCAAACGGTTAATTTTGGCTCTTATCGCACGCGGCACGTACAAAAACACAGCCTAAGCTGTGCTTATGCTGCCCGCTTCTCAATTCTCCAACCTGCGACGCCACATCCGGCCCAAAAAATAAGAGACCGCCTTCACGGCGATCTGATCCTGTGCGTTCGTAAGTGCCACCAATTATAGCACGGTGTTTCGCCCTTGTAAAGCTCTTACGCGGCCT
>JADLHR010000512.1 GCA_020848665.1 Anaerolineae bacterium | reverse complement strand
TGCGCCAGACGCCATGTCAAAACGGATCCTGGTCGTGGAAGATAATCCCGATAACCGCACCCTGATTACCGACATCCTCATGTCGCTGAATTATGACGTGCTGGTTGCCACCGACGGAGAGGGCGGCGTCGCGCTGGCGCACGCCGAGCGCCCTGACCTGATCCTGATGGACCTCTCGCTGCCCAGGATGGACGGCTGGACCGCCGCCACGCAGCTCAAGCAGGACGGAACACTGGCGCACATCCCGATCATCGCCCTGACCGCCCATGCGATGGTCGGTGACCGCGAAAAAGCTCTGAAAGCCGGCTGTGACGATTACGTCTCCAAGCCAATCGATCTGCGCGAGCTGGCGAGCAAGCTCTCTCACTTCCTGGATTGAACCGGCCTGGCTCGCTGGATCACCGCGCCGCCGTGAAGCCCTATGCCTCGTGTTCTGGTCGCTGAAGACAACCGGGACAGCCGCGAGCTGGTCAGTGATATCCTGATCAGCCTGGGCTACACACCGGTGCTGGCCGAAAATGGCCGGATCGCGCTGGAACTGATCCACGCCCAGCCGCCTGACCTGGTGATCCTCGACATCAACATGCCGGAAGTGGACGGGTTCGAGGTCTGCGCCGCCCTCAAGCGCAACCCGGCAACCGCCAAAATTCCGGTGATCATGCTGACTGCGCACACCGATGTTGAGTCCCGCGTGACGGGGCTAGGTCTGGGCGCAGACGATTACCTCGACAAACCGTTTCACCCGCGCGAGCTGATCGCGCGGATCGAAACCCGGCTGCGCGCCAAGGCGATCGCCGACGATCTGCGCGTCCAGGGCGAGGTGCTGCGCCGCACATTCGAGCGGTTCGTCGGCCCAGAGATCGTCGAGCAGTTGATGGAAGACCCGACGCATGTCAGGCTGGGCGGCGTTGAGACGGTTGTCACAGTGCTGTTCGCGGACCTCGAGAACTTTTCGCGGGTAGCGGAATCAGCGGAGCCGACTGAGCTGCTCGACGTGCTCAATCGCTATCACACGCTGATGGTGCAGCATATCATCGCCAACGGGGGAACAGTCGATAAATTCCTGGGCGATGGCGTGATGGCGCTCTATAACACGCCGGTTCCCCAGCCGGATCATGCGCTGCGCGCGGTGCGGACCGCGCTCGAAATCCGCGCCGCGTTGGGCGAGTTCCACGGCCAGCTCGAGCCGCGCTTCCGCCTGAACATTAACTTCGGCATCAACAGCGGGCGAGCGATTGTCGGCAACGTCGGCGCGCCGGAGATCATGGACTTCACCGCGATCGGCGACACAGTTAACCTCGCCAGCCGCCTGGAAGAGCTGGCCGATAGCAACGAGATCGCCGTGAGCGAGGAGACGTACCGGCTGGTGGTGGAGCACATCGTCGCCGCGCGCGTCGGGCCGCGCCCGGTCCGGGGCCGGGGCGAGCCGGTCGTGTCGTACCTGATCCGCAGCTGGCGCTAGAGCGTGTTATGAACTTGCGCACCGAGTAAAACCCCCCATCCCCCGGCCCCTTGCCCCCAAAATGAGGGAAGGGGAGACCGCTCTGGTTTTTTCCTTCCCTCGTTCTGGGGGAAGGAAAGCCGGCCGCAGGTCGGAAGGAGGGGGGGATGGCCTGGAAACCAGACCACGAAGTGCATAACAGCCTCTAGCGCCTGCGGGTTGCTCGAAAGGAAAAGCACATGGATTTCGGCTTTGTGACCGACACGATTGGGGAACGCGCAGCCGAGACCCTGGCGAAGCTGCTGCTGATCGCACTGATTCTGGGGATCACCTGGCTGGTGCGCAAGACGCTCGATTCAGTGCTGCCCAGGCTGCTGGATAAGCTGTCTGTGCGCACCCGGCACCGGTTTGACGACCGTCTGTTCCGGATTCTGCTGCCGCCGCTGCGTTTTGCCGCCGGGGTGATCGGCATCTGGCTGGCGATCCTGGTGCTCGACCTGCCCTCAGCCGTGCGAGACATTATTGGCCGCCTGATGTCTTCGCTGCTGGCGATCGCCCTGTTCTGGGCCTTGTACCGCGCTGTTGAGCTGGTGGTAGACATCGGCCTGCGATTTGGACACCGCACCTGGAGTCGCCCGGCCGATCCGGGGCGCCGTATGGTCAAGCTCGAAAGCGCCGCCGAACAGGTGCTTAAGGCGCTGATCATTCTGCTGGCGATTATGGTCATCCTCGAAGAGTGGGGTTACAACGTCGGCGGGCTGGTCGCCGGGTTAGGAATCGGCGGGCTGGCGGTCGCGCTGGCCGCGCAAGACGCGCTGGCAAACCTGTTTGGCTACCTCATGATCTTGGCGGATGAGCCGTTTGTCGTCGGTGAATACATCGTGATCGGCGATGTCTCAGGTACGGTCGAAGCGGTCGGCTTTCGCAGCACACGGGTCCGCGTGCTGGACCAATCGCTGGTCGCGATCCCTAACAAGACTGTCATGAACGCCAACGTCGCCAACTGGTCGCGGCTCGGCAAGCGGCGGCTGAACATGACGCTCGGCATCGCTTACAAGAACTCGCCGGAGAAGGTGCTGTCCGTTGTACAGGGTGTGCGCGAAATGCTGCGCGCGCACGAGCTGGTCGAGGCCGATTCGGTCGTCGTGCAGTTCATCGAGTTCGGCACGGCCGCGCTCGACATCATGATCATCTGCTTCATGAAAACCCCTAACTGGAACGATTTTCAGGCAGCCCGGCAGGATATTAACCTGCGGATTATGGAAATCATGCAGGATCGCGGCGTCGAGCTGGCGGTCCCGACCCAGACGCTGATGCTGGAGCGCCCCGGCGCGCGGCAGCCTGCGCCCGCCGAAGAACCGGTCTTCGCGCCGCTCAAGCCAGAACCGGCTCACGCGCCCACCAACTC
>JADLHR010000511.1 GCA_020848665.1 Anaerolineae bacterium | reverse complement strand
GCGGTGCGCCGAGCGCGTCGAGCGCGCGGCGCATGGCGAGGCGTGTCGCGGGGACGATGCCCAGGCGGTCGATTTCGTCATGCGTTGCATAGCCGACGCCAGTTGCCTGCGCCGCGTCGAGGATGCGCGGCAGTAGCGCCTCGCGCCGGGTGGGCGAGAGCTGCTTTGAGTCGTGTACACCGTCCAGCGCGCGCGCCAGATCAAAACGATCGGCGGGCAGCGTGACCGCCCCGGCGACCACCGGCCCGGCCCACGCGCCGCGTCCGGCCTCGTCCAGCCCGGCCACGCGGCAGAATCCCTGCGCGGCCAGCCGGTACTCAAGGCGCAGATCAGGCGGGACAATCATCGGCGGTAGCGCCCGCGCAGCGCGTTCCAGCGGATGCGCAGCACATCTGTGAACATGTCAATCGAATCGCGCAGCGGATGGATGCGTGTGTTCGATTTGTAGTACCAGGGAATCGGAATTTCCACGATTCGATAGCCGCGCTGCTGGGCGATAAACAGCACCTCGACATCAAAGCTCCAACCGTCAAGTGTTTGCAGTGGGAACAGCGCCTCAGCGGCCTCGGCGCGAAACATCTTGAAGCCCGCCTGCGTGTCCTGAAAACCATGCACCGCGAACAGCCGCACGATAGTATTGAAGACGCGGCCCATAACGTGCCGGTGCCAGGGTTCGTCGTAGCGGATCGCGCCCGGCGCCTCGCGCGAGCCGATGGCAACGTCAAAATCGCTCAGTGCGGGCGGCAGAAAGTGCCCCACTTCGTCAATCGGCATCGACAAATCAGCGTCGCAGATAAAGCGGTACGCACCGCGCGCCGCCAGCATCCCGGTGCGAACGGCGGCGCCTTTGCCCTGCGCGCCCTCGAACAACACGCGGACATAAGGCGCCTGCGCCGCGAACGTCTCGACGATCGCGCGGGTGCCGTCGGACGAATTATTATCGACGACGACCACTTCGACCGAATAGGGCTGCGCCTGCGCGAAAGCGGCGATCAGCTCCAGGCTATGCGGCAGGCGCGCCTCTTCGTTATAGGCCGGGATGACGATAGACACAAAAGGCTGGCTTGCGTCGTGGGGCAGTGGTTGAGATGCCACCAGGGACTCCTCTGGTCAGGCCGGGTCCGTGCCATCGACGGGCACGGGTGTCAGAATCGACTCAAGATACGCGATCGGTACACGGCGACCGCGCTGAATGGCGCGGCGCTTGCGCAGCATCCTGGGCAGGCCGGGCGCGCTGGCGGCCATCCCGCGCAGCCGTGCCCGCGCCGCCGCACCGCGCCAGGCGCGCAACGCCTCCCAGGCCAGCGCGAATTGCGCGCGGATAATCCTGCGCCAGTGCTTGCGCCACAATGCCGCTGGATAATCCTTGACCAGAATCCAGATCATGTTGCGCCCGTCATAGAAGCTGGCGGTGACACCGCCGCCGGTCGCCGCCAGCCGGTGATAGACGACGGCGCGCGGTGCGTAGATGCAGCGATAGCCCGCAAGCTGGGCGCGCCAGGCGAGATCCATGTCTTCGGCGGAGAAGAAGAAATCGTCGTCCAGCAGGCCGATCTCGTCCAGCATGGCGCGTCGGTAGGCCGCCGCGCCGCCGCACGCGCTGAAGACGTATTCTTCGCGGTCGTACTGCCCGCTGTCCCGCTGCCACACGCCGCGATTGACCAGCCGCCCATCGATCCGATACAGATCGCCGGCAGTGTGAAAGCGTGCGCGATCGTCAAAAAGCAGCATCTTCGAGGCGGCGAACCCGGCTTCCGGGTGCCGGTTCAGCGCGCCGATAATCTCGCTCAGCCAGGCAGGGTCGGCCTCGGTGTCGTTGTTGAGCAGCACAACAATTTCCCCGTTCGCCGCTTGCATCCCGGCGTTGCACGCGCCGGTGAAGCCGCGATTCTCCGGCAGCGCCACGACGCGCACCTCCGGATACCGCCCGGCCAGCAGCGGCAGCGATTCATCGGACGAAGCGTTGTCGGCGACGATGATCTCGACCGGCGTGTAGGTCTGCGCGCGCAGGGCGTCGAGGCAGGTGGGCAGGTGCTGCGCGCCGTTCCAGTTCGGAATCACGACTGAGACGAGCGCGGGAGCAGCGTCAGTAGCCATAGGTTACGCCTGCCGCAGCCCTTCTGCCGCGATGAATGCGGCGGCGGCTTCCTGCCAGGGGCGGAGACGAATCCCCAGGCGCGCGGCGGCGACGTTGCGCAGCGGCGCGTATTCCGGCGGGCGAGAAGCGCGGGGATATTCGGCCAGCGCGATGGGCGTGACCGGCGTCTCCGCATATCCCGCCAGGTCGAGCACGTGCCGGGCGAAGCCGTAGCGCGAGACCTGTCCCTCGTTGACAAGATGGTAGATGCCGAAGCGACCGCGCTCGACCAGTTGCGCCAGAGCGTTCGCCAGGTCCTCGGCGTAGGTTGGCGAACTGACCTCATTAGTCACCACGCGCAATGGGCGGCCCTCGCGGGCGGCGCGCAGAATCGCGTGCACGAAATTCGTCCCGCCGTGCGCGTAGAGCCACGCCGTGCGCACGATCATGTGCCGCGCTACGAGGTCACGTACCACCTGCTCACCGACCCATTTGCTGTAGGCGTAGGAATTGATCGGGGTGGGGCGATCGTATTCCAGATAAGCGCGGTTGCTGCGCCCGTCAAAGACTTCGTTAGTACTGATATAGGCCAGCGTCGCGCCAACGCGCTGACATGCCTGCGCAATGTTCTGCGTGCCCAGGCCATTGACCGCCAGCGCCAGGTCAGGTTCCTCGGCGCACCGATCGACGGCGGTCATCGCTGCGCAATGAACGACCACCTCTGGCGCCGCCTGATCAAACGCCGCTTCGACCGCTGCCCAATCGGTAATGTCCATGCCAGACAGGTCATATCCCGCGACGCTGTGGCCGCGCGCTGCCAGCGCCTCAACGAGCCGGTTACCGAGCCGGCCGTCTGCGCCTGTCACCAGAACTTGCATATACTCCGTCCGAATTCAACGCGCTGCATCCTGCCGTGCGCAGGCTGCCAGGAACCCGCCCGCGATTATACCGGAACAGCCCCGGCGGGTAAACCGCCGTCCGCCCCGCCGCTGCCCGCTGCGCAACATACGCGCCCGGCGGTGCTAATCTGTAAGATCGCCTGTCTAGCAACCTGTTGAGTTGAGGAAGCGTAAAAGTTCTTGACACAACCTACAGGAATCGTTATAATCGAGACACTGAATACGAAAGATGTTTACTCTTGAGCCGCCCCTGTTTATGATGCTGGGAGATATGCGGCTTGCTTTTTTAGTAGGTAGGCTTCACCGTAGTTCAAAGGCCATGTATTGTGACCGAGTCCCAGTTTCCAGAGTTCGTGAACCCTCGTGTCCTGAAAATCAACGTCGGCTTCATCCTGGCGGAAAGCGCCGGTTATCAGCGCACGATCGAGCTTGACCTGCCGCGTGTGCGAATTGGTGGCGATCTGGAGCTGGATTATGTGCGTGGCGCGCTGCGCCTGAGCCGTAACTCGCGCGGCGTGCTGGCCCAGGGAACACTCGAAACCGCGCTGGTTGGGGAGTGCGCTCGATGCCTCGAAACGACGCAGGTCCCCGTATCAATTGAACTCGAGGAGCTTTTTACCTACCCGCCCAGCCCGGACGCGCCATATTCCGTTGAAGAAACGGGTAACCTCGATCTGGGGCCGCTGCTGCGCGAAGAGGTGATTCTGGCCGTACCGATGACAATCCTGTGCCGTCCGGACTGCGCGGGTCTGTGCCCGCAGTGCGGACAGAACTGGAATGAAGGCCCCTGCGACTGCCCGCAGGAGACGATTGATCCCCGGCTTGTCAGCCTGCGCTCGTTGTTGGACGACGGCGGGGAGGGCTGAGCCGCGCTATTATTCCGTTTGGCGCCGTAAGGCTGTATCTAAAGCTGTATCTTAGATGATGAAATAGGGGGCTTCACGTTGAAAGACTACAGCGATGCCGATACCCAACAAGCGACGGGTCTTCTGGCTGCGCTTCTGGAGCGCGCCGACAGCCAGGGTTTTCTCACCACTGATGATATTCTTGAAGCGATTCCGGATAGTGACGACGCCGTCGAGCGATTAGGCGAAGTGCTGCGGTGGCTCCAGCGCGCTGGTGTCGAAGTCTATGAAGACCGTCTGGGCGACGACGATCTGGCGCGGGCTGACGACGAGGACCTGGACATCGCCGACGACGAAGCCTTCGATCTGAGCGGGGTGTCGTCGGATGATCCGGTCGGGCTGTACCTGAAAGAGATGGCGCGCGTCCCGCTGCTGTCCAACAACGAAGAGGTCGAGTTGGCGCGCCGCCTGGAGTTGGGCAACGAGGCGCGCGCGGAGCTGCTGCGCCTTGGTGACAGCGCCTCGCCGGAGCGGATCGCACAGCTCAATGACCTGATCGAAGACGGAAAAGCCGCACGCGACCACCTGATTAAGGCTAATACGCGGTTGGTAGTCAGCATTGCCAAGAAGTATATGGGGCGAGGCGTTCATTTCCTCGATCTGATTCAGGAAGGCAACCTGGGGCTGATGAAAGCGGTCGAGAAATTCGACTATACGCGCGGCTTTCGCTTCAGCACCTACGCCACCTGGTGGATTCGCCAGACTATTACCCGCGCTATCGCTGACCAGGGCCGCACGATTCGCGTGCCGGTCCACATGAGCGACCGTATTCGCCGCCTGTACAAGACTGCCCGCCAGCTTGAGCAGGAAATGGGCCGCAAGCCCACGTCGGAAGAAATAGCTTTCGCAATGGATCTTGAGCCGCGCAAAGTGCAGTGGATGCTCAAAGTCAGCTGGCGCCCAATGAGCCTGGAGCGCCCAGTCGGTGAGGATGAGGACAGCGAGCTGGGCAGCTTTATCGAGGACCTCACGACGCCAACGCCGACGCAAAGCGCCAATCAGAATCTGCTGCGCGAGAAGGTCGAAGAGATGCTCGGCACGCTCACCGCGCGCGAGGCGCGCATTCTGCGGCTGCGCTTCGGGC
>JADLHR010000510.1 GCA_020848665.1 Anaerolineae bacterium | reverse complement strand
CGCGGCCCCCCTCGATTGAGATGGGGCCGGGCATGATGATGGGCGGGACCTTCAGCCTGTTCGGGCTGACTGCGCAGTTGACTGATCAGGGTCTGGAAATCCAGTCGCTGGAAGATGATTCGCCCTTCGCGGCGGCGGGCCTGCAAGCCGGGGACGTGATCACGCAGATCAACGGCGTGGACGTAACAGCGAATATGGGCCGCGACCTGATGCTCGCTCTGCAAGGCGGCGAACCGCTGAGCCTGACTGTGCTGCGCGGCGGCGAAGAAACGACGATCGAGGTTGACATCAGCGGCCTGCTCGGCGAGCTGATGCCGGATGTCGAGCTGCCGGACATCAATGTGCAACCCGGCCAGGGCTTCGGCTTTGGCGCGATGCTCGGCAGCCTGCTGGGGCTGGACGCCGCGATGACCGATGAAGGTTTGGTCATCAATGAAATCACAGCGGACTCGCCGCTGGCGGACAGCGGCCTGCTGGCCGGTGACGTGGTGACGGCGGTCAATGGTATCTCGCTGACCGACTTCGAGCCGGGCGCGATGATGGACCTGCTCGGCGATCTGACGCCGGGCGGCACCCTGACGTTGGACGTGCTGCGTGACGGGGCGGAGACGACCGTCGAGATCACGCTGCCGGATACCTTCCAGTTCCAGCTTTCTCCCGGCGGGCTGGACTTCGGCTTCCAGCACGGCCAGGGCCGGGGCTTTGGACCAGGCATGGGCGGCATGATGAACTCCGCCCCGCCGACGCAGCTTGGCGTACGGTTCTCGGTCATCAGTGCGGCGCTGGCGACCGAGCGCGGGCTGCCGGTTCAGGAAGGCGCGCTGATCGAGCAGGTCTATGACGACACGCCAGCGGCGGAAGCCGGGCTGGAAGCGGGTGACATCATCACCGCGGTGGATGGCGACCCGATCGATCAGCGGCGGACGCTGCGCGAGCGCCTGCTGTCCTATGACGAGGGCGAAGTCGTTACCCTGACGGTGCTGCGCGGCGGCGAGGAGCAGAGCATCGACGTGACGCTTGGCCCCAACAGCAGCGGGTTCGGCTTCGGCTTTGGGCCGGGTATGGGCCGTGACGGCGGGAGGTTCTTCTTCGGGCCGCACGGCATGGACAAAGATTTCATGCGCCATCACCCGTTCTTCTTCGGACAGGGTGAAGAGTCTGGCTCTGAGCCATCCGAAAACATGCCGTCGAACAACGCCGGCGATTCAGCCAGCAGCAACGCCTGAGTCCTTCAGACGCCTCGTCGTGAAGGGATGCAGCCATCTGCATCCCTTTTTGGGTTCCGATTGGATATACTCTGTCGCACAGGGTCTTGCAGCGCACATCAACGCTCACGTGCGATACCATTCATCGAGGCTCCACCGGAGAAAAGGCCATGTGCGATACTCTGGTCGCGCTCGGCAGCGCCACCGCCGACGGAATCGTCCTGTTCGCCAAAAACAGCGATCGCGAGCCGAACGAGGCGCACCACCTGCTGCGCGTCCCGCGCGCGCAGCATCCCGCCGGGAGCACCGTCACCTGCACCTATCTGACCATCCCCCAGGCGCCTACGACCTATGAGGTTCTGCTCGCCAAGCCGTTCTGGATTTGGGGCGCGGAGATGGGCGCCAACGAGCACGGCGTCGCCATCGGCAACGAGGCAGTCTTCACGCGCGTACCGTACGAGAAACAGGGCGGGCTGCTGGGCATGGACCTGTTGCGGCTGGGGCTGGAGCGCGCACGCACGGCGCGCGAAGCGCTGGACGTGATCACCGCGCTGCTGGCCGAATACGGCCAGGGGGGCAACTCCGGGTTCCGGCACAAATTCTATTATCACAACAGCTTCCTGATCGCTGACCCGCGCGACGCCTGGGTGTTGGAAACTGCCGGCCGTCACTGGGCCGCCGAGCAGGTCAAGGACGTGCGCGCGATCTCCAACGGGCTGACCATCGGTAGCACCTGGGACCTGGCGTCAGACGATCTGGTGAGCTACGCGGTTGAGCGCGGCTGGTGCGGAGGCCGCGACGATTTTCATTTCGCCAACTGCTATTCGGACACGCTCTACACGCGCCTGAGCGCGTGCCGCTACCGCCGCATGACGACCGAGCAGGCGCTGCGCGGGCAGATCGGTACGCTGACCGTCCCGGCGATCATTGCCGCGCTGCGCAGTCACGGCCAGGAGCCGTACAACCCGGCGTCGGGGCTAACCGGCGCGGAAGTCTGTATGCACGCCGCGTTCGGGCCGGTGCGCGCCAGCCAGACCGTTGGCTCGATGGCCTCGTCGCTGGCGCCGGATGTGCAGACGCACTTCGTCACCGGGACAGCCGCGCCGTGCACCAGTATCTTCAAGCCAGTGTGGCTGGGCGCGGACCTTGACCTGTTCGGGCCAATCCCCGATGGACGCTACGACGCGACGACGCTTTTCTGGCGACACGAGGCGCTGCACCGCGCGACCCTGCGCGATTACCCTGCGCTGGCCCCGCTCTACCAGCCGGAGCGCGACGCGCTGGAGCAGCGCATCATCCCGGAGGCGCTGGCGTTTCGGCACACCGCGCCGGATGATCGCGCCGCGTTCGCGTCACGCTGTTTCGCCGAAGCCGCCGCCGCCGAAGCCCGGTGGCGCGCCGAAGTCGAGGCCGCGCCGGTTTCCGGCTCGACCAGCCTGCTTTACCGGCGGGCATGGCGGGCGCGCAACCGCGCTGCCGGGATGCCGCGCGAGAGCGACTAGGGGCCGCAGAAAGCAGCCATGAGCGCCTGGCGGCGGCGGGCGGCCTTCTTCGCCGCTGTTCAGTCGAACTTCAGCACTTCGCGCGGCTTGCTGCCGCTCTCAGCCGGGCCGACAATCCCTTCCTGCTCCATCAGGTCGATCAGGCGCGCGGCGCGCGTGTAACCGATCCGCAGCCGTCGCTGAAGCAGCGAGATCGAGGCCTTGCCCAGGTTCTGCACAACCTCGACCGCCTGCCGGTACAGATCGTCCTCGTCCGAGCCGTCGTCCTCGTCGTCAAACAACAGCGCGCTTCCGCCGTCCCAGAAGGTCGGCTGGCCGTTGTCGCCGCGCATCGGCACGGAGCCGCCGCTGCGCCCGCCATCCATCGGAGCGGCGTTGAACGCGACGCTGTGGCCCGCTGGTGCGCCCTTCTCAGACATCTCGCGCCGCCAGTGGCGGCTGATGCTGGTGATCTCCTCGTCCGAGACGAACACCCCTTGCATCCGCAGCGGCGCGGCAGCGTCGGGCGACTGGTAGAGCATATCGCCGCGACCCAGCAGCTTGTCCGCGCCGGACTGGTCGAGGATCACGCGTGAGTCCGTCGAGGACGCGACCGCGAATGCGATCCGCGCCGGGAAGTTGGCCTTGATCAGCCCGGTGATGATGTCCGCGCTGGGGCGCTGCGTGCTGATAATCAGATGGATGCCGGTCGCGCGGGCCATCTGCGCCAGACGCGCCAGCAGGCGCTCGGTTTCGTCCGGCGCCAGCATCATCAGGTCCGCCAGCTCATCGATCACCACCACCAGGTACGGCATTTTCTGATCCGGGAACCTGCGGTTGAAGTCCGTGATATTGCGCGAAGCTGTGTCCGCGAAGCGGCGATAGCGCGCTTCCATCTCGCGCTGGACCCATTGCAGCACGCCGACGATCCGCTCCAGGTCCACTACGACCGGCGAGACGAGGTGCGGGATCCCGTTGTAACCGGTCAGCTCGACGCGCTTGGGGTCCACCATGATGAACTGCACGTCTTGCGGCGAGTTATTGACCAGCAGGCAGGTGATAATCGCATTGACGCAAACCGACTTGCCGGAGCCGGTCGTCCCGGCGATCAACAGGTGCGGCATGGCGGTCAGGTCGGCGGCGACCGGCGTGCCATCCACACCCAGGCCGAGCGCGATCGCCAGCGGGGAGTCGATCCGCTTGAACTCCGGCGATTCGATCACGTCACGCAGCGTGACCAGCGTCAGATCGTCGTTCGGCACTTCGATGCCGACGAACCCCTTGCCGGGCACAGGCGCCTCGATGCGGATTGACTTGGCAGCCAGCGCCAGCGCGAGGTCCGCGTCCAGCCGGGCGATGGCGCTGACCTTGACGCGCACTTTCTTCCCGGTGCGGCTGACCTGGTAATCCGGCTCAATCCCGAACTGGGTGATGACCGGGCCGGGGTTGACCTCGACGACTTTGCCGGGCGCGCCAAAGCTCGCCAGCGTATCCTCGATCATGCGCGCCTTGTCGAGCAGGACCTCGTCGTTGACGCGCTGCTCCTTACCGGCTTTGAGCGTCTTGATGTCCGGCAGCGTATAGTCGACGCGCTGCCGGGGTGTGGTCGTGCGGCTGACCGGCTGCTCGCCGCGCTTCGGCCTGTCAGGAATATCTGCCGGCGCCCGCCGCGTAAAGTCGTCGGAGGGTCGCGTCTGGCCGGTCTCTTCGCGCGCCAGCCGCGCCGTGTGCTCGTTGGCGGCGCGCACGCCCGCGTCGCTCGGCGGCGGAGTCACCGCTCCCACCGGGCGCTGCGGCGGGCGGACGATTCCCTTCGGTCG
>JADLHR010000509.1 GCA_020848665.1 Anaerolineae bacterium | reverse complement strand
TAGATCGTGGCGACCCCGCCGACGATCTTGCGGAAGGCGAAGCGCGCCAGCTCGTCCTGGCTGACGGCCAGCGGGCGCACATCCGGCGCGGGATGCAGCAGCATCTCGTCGAGCAGCATCTGGTACTCGACCGAGGGCAGGCCCGCCATACAGCCGGGGCTGTTCGGGCTGGCAAGACAGTCCGCGCGGCTGGGACCGGCGGCGCGCGCCGCGCTGTCGGGCAGGGTGAGAGCGGCGACGATCAACAGCAGCGCGACGAGCGCCAGGCGACGAAGCAGCACGATGAACCTCCCAAGAACAGCAAAGAGCAGCGAAGAGCAGCAAGAGACAGCCAGGAACAGCAAAAGGTGGCGAAAACGACTGGCGCTTGAACTTCCGGTTCTTAGCTATTCGTAGCTGCTTCTAGAGCGTGTTATGAACTTGCGCACCGGGAAAAGCCCCCCATCCCCCGGCCCCTTGCCCCCAAAATGAGGGAAGGGGAGAGCGCTCTGTTTTTTTTTCCTTCCTTCGTTCTGGGGGAAGGAAAGCCGACCGCAGGTCGGAAGGATGGGGGGGTGGCCTGGAAACCAGACCATGAAGTGCATAACAGCCTCTAGCTGTTTCTTGCTGCTCTTATTGTACCAAACGCGCGGGGAAGGTGATCAACGGGCACGCGGTGGCTGGCCTACGCTCGCGCCGCAAGACGCTGCACGAAGACCGTAATCCGCTGCTCCAGCCGGGTGTAGAGGCGGCGCGTCTCCTCAAGTTGACCGGCGAGATCGCTCGCCAGCTCGTCCGGATCGACCAGCGACCAGTGCAGGTACTCGGTCGCGCGCAGCCGGCCGCGGTCAATGCTCTCATGCACGCGGTCGCAGACAGTGATCACGGTGTCGAACGCCAGCAGGCCCAGTCCGGCCAGGGTTTGCTGGCGCAGATCACGCGGCGAGATGCCATGCTCGGCCAGCACCTGAAAGGCGAGCGGCTGGGGCGAGTGGTCCGGCTCGACTCCGGCGCTGTAGGCGTCGAGCGCGCCGGACGCGATGTGCCGTGCGATTGCCTCGGCCATTAAGGAGCGGGCGGCGTTGCGCTGGCAGAGAAACAGCACGCGGCAGCGCGGCGTCAGCGCCGGGAGCGGGCGCTGAGACAGCGGCGCGTGCTGGCTGAACCAGCCCTGCACTCCGGCGGCGGCCTCCAGGTTGGCCGAGTAGTAGCGACGACGCGCGTCTCCGATGCTGGGATGGACGGTGATCAGCCCCGCTTCGCTCAGCGTGTTAAGGTGGTGCGACAGCAGGTTCTGGCTCAGGCCGAACTCGGCCATCAACTCCGAATTGGACAGATCGTTGAAGGTCAGCAGGTCAAAGATCCGCAGCCGGTTCGGATCGGACAGCGCCTTAAAGACCAGCGCCAGGCGCGCTTCGGTGGAGTTGAGCATAACACCGGCTCCAGGGCGCGATCACGCCAGCGAAAGCTGCACCTGCTCGATAACCCAGCGCAGGTTCGGGTTCTGGACGGCTTCGAGCGCGCTACGGCAGGCGAGCCGCGCCGAGGGCAGATCGTCCTCGTCCTGCGCGTTGGCGGCGGTTGCCAGCCAGGCCAGGGCGCGCTGATCCGGCTCCGGGTCGTCACGCTTGAGAGCGGCCTGGCGCGCTTCGAGCACGTCGAGCAGCTCATAGATCGCCTCGACGCTCTGGTCAGGCTGCTTCAGCCCGGCGTGCGAGCGGGCGATCAGCGCGTAGATGAATGTCACGTCCTTCAGGTTAGCGTTGTGGCTGCGGTCGAGCAGGGCAAGCGACTGCTGAGCGGCCTGCAAGGTGGCGCGGCGGCGCTCCAATTCGTCGAGCGTCTCTTTCAGGTTCTGGCTGGCAGGCCGCGCCAGGTTAGCGTAGACCGTGACTTTCTGGTAGAACTCGGCAGCTTTTTCGAGATCGTTTTCGGCGCGGTAGGTGTCTGCGATGGCCTGAAGCGTGGCGCTGATGCGCTCATCGCTGCGCGGCGACAGGCCGTTCTCAATCGCCAGCGCCTCGTCGAGCGCGGTGTGCGCCTGGCGGTGCTGATTGTTCTGGCAGTACAGCCGCCCCAGCAGGCGCAGCGTGTCGGCGTAGGCGACTGGCTGGAGCGCGCGGTCCATATAGACCAGCGCCTCGTGATGGCGGGCCAGCGCCGCTTTCAGATCGCCGGCAGCCTCGTTTGCCTCGGCCAGCGCCTGAAGCGTCTGGACCAGCCGGGCGTTCGACTGGTGCGGCTGGACCTTTTCGATCTCCAGCGCCCGGCCCAGCGGCTCCAGGGCATCCGCCGGACGCCGCATGGCGTGCAGCGTCTGGCCGAGCGCGCGCCAGGTCGCCGCCGCCGCGACGCTGCGCGGCTCGTGATGGTCCAGCGCCTCGCGGTAGGTTTTCTCGGCCTGGTCCCACTGCGCCTGGCTGCGATGCGCCTCGGCGATGGCGTGATAGGTCAGCGCCATTTCGAGCGGCGAGTGATCAGGCAGGCGGCGCGACAGATCGAGCGCCTCGATCCACGTCTGGCGCGCGTCCTCGTACCGTTCGGCCAGCCGGAAGGCGCGGCCCAGGTTGCGCAGCGTGTTGACGCGCTCGCGCGGGAAGGACTCGGCGGGTTGCTGCTCCAGCGCGGCCTGATAACTTTGCAGCGCCAGCGGCAGCCGCCCGGCGTCGCGGTGCACGTCGGCCAGCTCGCACAGCACGATTCCCATCTCGCGCGGCTCGCCCCACTGGGCGGTTTCGTCACGCGTTTGCTCGTAAAGCTGGACCGCGCCGGGGTCGCCCAGCGCCGCCGTGACGCGCGCAAGCTGGTGCAGAATATCGCGCGCCAGGCGCGGCGCGTCGGCCCGTTCCAGAATGTTCAGGGCGCGGCGGTAGGCGCGTGCGGCTTCGGCGAGCTGGCCCTGCGCTTCATGCGTCTGGCCGAGCGCGCGCAGCACGTCAGCGGTGTGCGTCGGGCTGGCGTGCTCGACCTCGCGCAGCACGACCAGCGCCTCCTCATACTCGCCGATGGCCTCGGCGTAGCGGTTCAGCCCGCCGAGCGTCTGCGCCAGCGTCGTCAGAACGCGCGCCGCCGTTTCTGGGTGCGCCTCGCGGTCGAGCAGGCTCACGCTGGCGCGCAGGCTGCTGGCGGCGTCGGAGGGTTGCTCCTGCGCCAGGAGCAGCGCCGCGATCGCTTCGTGCATCAGGCCGCGCTGATGGGCGTCCGGCTCGTGGACGAGGGCGGTTTCCAGGTGACGCCGTGCACTTTCATACTCGCCCAGGGCGCAGTACGCCTCGCCGGACAGCCGGTGCGCCAGCGCGTGCGTGGCGGGATAGGCCGCCATGTCGGGCGCGAGCAGCGGCTCCAGCGTGAGGATCGCTTCCTCGTGCTGGCCGAGCGCGGCGTAGGCTTCGCCCAGGTCACGGATCGCGGCCCAGGCGGGCAGCGCGGCTGGCGCGTGGCGCGCGGCGAGATCAGCTTCGGCCTGGGCGAGATCGAGCGCCAGGTTCGGGCGGCCCTCCGCCAGCAGGCTGCGCGCCGCCAGCCCCAGCGCCAGGAGGCGCAGGTCGGGGTCAGGTTCGGCGGCGGCTTCAGCGGCGCGCGCGGCGAGCGCGTGCGTCCACTCGTCCAAAGACTGGCGGGCGCGGATCGGGCGCTCCATCGCGATCTGGGTGCGCGCGCGCAGCGCCTGTGCGTAGCCGTAGGGCCGCAGCGGGAACCCTGGCCGCCGCGCGGTATGCTCGACTATCTCCTGCGCCACGTCGAGCGCCGCGGGCAGACGCTCGGCAGCGAGTAGCGCCTGGTGCAGCGCCAGTTGGGTCACGAAATAGGCATGCGGGTCCGCCGACGGCTTGAGATGCGTCAGCGCGCGGCGGTAATTGGCGACAGCGCGATCGGGGCTGCCGGTGCGGTAGTAAGCATCGGCGACGTGGTGCAGCGCCAGGCCGATCCGCGCGTCGTTACGCACAGGCATCGCCTGGGCGTGCTCGACCTCGCCCTCAAAGGCTTCGAGCGCCCCGGTGTAATCGCCCAACTGCCAGCGGGCGCTGCCAAGCGTGCGATAGGCGTCGGCGGCGTCACCGGGAGCCTGCGCCCGCTGAAGCAAATCGAGCGCCTCGCGCGCAGCCTCGACTGCGGCGGCGCTGTCACCCTGCGCGAGGTGAACGGCGGCCAGCGTCTTCAGCGTGCGCGCCAGCAGCGCCCTGTCAGGTGGCGTCTCGGCGCGGTGCAGGGCGAGCGCGTCTTCCAGGACGCTCTGCGCGTCGGCGGATCGCCCCGCCAGGGCCAGCGCCGCGCCCAGCCCGCGCAGCGCCTTGGCGCGCGCCGGAGGATCATTTGCAGCGGCGTCGAGCGCCAGCCGATAGCCCTCGATCGCCTGCTCGACGTTGCCCTGAACGTGATGCACCTGCGCGCGCAGCAGCGCCGGGGCCGCGCCGCTCTGCCCGGCGATGACGTTCAGCGCGTCGCCGGGCCGCCCGGCCAGCAGGAAAATCTCAGCGCTGGCTTCGGGCGGCGCGCCGGACGCCTGCGTGATCTCGCGCACGGCCTCGTCGTAATGCGCCTGCGCGCGCAGGATCGCGGCGCGCTCCAGGTGCGCGGCGGGCGCGTCGTCCAGCACGGCGAGCGCATCAGCGTAGCGTCCCAGGTGGCGGTAGACCTGCGCCAGCCCGCGCCGGATTACGCTCAGCGACGGCTCCGCGCCCAGGTTGAAGACCATCTCGGCGGCTTCGATCAGGTATTCCGCTGCGCGCGCGTAGTCGCCTGC
>JADLHR010000508.1 GCA_020848665.1 Anaerolineae bacterium | reverse complement strand
GGTCTCAATTGGGCCGTCGATTGTGCCCAGTTCTGCCGTCTTTACGGCATCGGCGAACGCTGGCACAAAGCCGTCCGGACTCTGCCAGTTCATCTCGCCGCCGCGCTGCGCGCTGGACGTATCGTCCGAGATCGACGCCGCCAGTTCAGCGAATGGCTCGCCATCCCGGAGCGCGCTGAGCACGCTGTTGGCCTTTTCGAGCGCCGCCGCCTTCTGTTCCTCGGTGGCGGGCGCTGCCGCCTGGCCCAGGCTGGCAGGATCGAAGGCGATCAGGATGTGGCGGACGTGCACCTGAGGCTCTTCGGATGGCGCTTCGGAGCCAATCGCGTCGAGCAGGGCGGCCTGGAGCGCGTCGAAGTAGAATACGGCGCGCACCGTGTCACGATCCACATCCGCGCCTTTCTGCGCGTTCTCAAAGTAGGCTTTTTCGGCCTGGTCGAGTGTCGCCTGAATCTGCGCGGCGGGCAGCGTCGCGACAGCGGTCGGCTCCGTCGTCGGAGTCACGTCGGCGGTGGCTGACTCGGCGGTTGCTTCTTCGCTTGCTTCCTCAGTCGCTTCGGCAGCGGCCTCGCCTTCGGCAGGCGTCGCCAACGGCGCGGCGGTCGCGGTCGCCGGGACCTGGCTCGGCGTCGGCGAAACGAGCGGCGTCGGCGTTACGGTTGGCGCGGTCGTGGGCGTGGCAGTCGGCGCGCCGGGCACGGTCAGGCCAAAACTCTGCGCCATGAACTCGTCCACGCGCTTGTCCACCGCGGCCTCGTCAATCGTGATCCCGCGCGCCTGGGCTTCTTCCTTGAGGAGAATCTCCTCCTCCATCTGGTCGAGCACCTGGCTGCCGATCGCGATTGGGTTGGTAAGCTGCGATGCGTACTGCGACACGGTGTTGCTGTCGCCGGTCAGCTCATAAAGCTGGCGGATTTGCTGCCCGGTCTGCCAGCGCAGGAAACGCACGCGGTCCTGAAAGTCCTCAGTCGTGATTTTCTCGCCGTTGACGGTTGACACCGGCTGGTTCGGGCGGATCACGTTCTCGTACACGAGCGCGGCCGCCAGAATCAGCACGCTGATGCCGATCATCACGCTGATGGTGATCAGCGCGCGGCGCTGCCACATATGTTCGCGCTGCGCGCGCGACAGGTATTCGCGGCGCCGCTGGAGGTCTGCTTCAGTTACCCGGCGCGTACGGGGGCCACCGGTGGTGCTTCTCTTAGCCATAAATGAATTATCTCCTCCGCAGGATGATCACCGAAAAAGGGGGCCGGCTTGGGTGCAGCGCGTCCCCCTCAGGTGTTCTGTCAGCCCGACCGCGCATCTGCCGGCGGGGGTGAAACGGTGCCGGATGTCATGCCCGAGTCCGTTCAGCCGCCGCGACTAGCTGCGCGAATGGTCGGTGTAGGGCAGCAGCGCCAAATAGCGCGCGCGCTTGATCGCGCGGGCAAGCTGCCGCTGATGCTTGGATGTCAGCCCGGTCTGCCGACGCGGGCGAATTTTGCCACGATCGGTGATGAAGCGGCGCAGCGCATCGACATCCTTGTAGTTGATGAGCAGGTTATTACTGTGGAAGTAGTCTTCCTTGCGGCGCATCGGGCGGCGGCGGCCACCGCCACGACGCCCACCGCGATCATCGCGATCGTCGCCCTCGTCCTGCTCCTCGAAGTCGTCGTTGCGACGGCGCGGCTCTTCGCTGCGGCGCCGCGCGTCATCATCACGCCGACGGCGCGGGAATTCGTTATCGCTCACCGGAATATCCTCCTGAAACGGTCCTCGTGCGAGACTGCCCCGGCAGCGTACCGGGCGCAGCGTCTTGGCTCATGTTGATACGATCGCGCCTCGCGATCGCGTGCTTCTGACTGCTTGCTGTGAACGGTCGCTTAGAACGGGTAGTCGTCGTCCGAAAAAGCGTCGGCGTCGATCTCGCCCGCGCCCGCCCGGCGATCGCCGAGCAGGATCATCTCGTTAGCGACCAGCTCGGTTCGGTAGTGGCGCGTACCGTTCTCGTCTTCCCAGCCGCGTGTTTGCAGCCGTCCCTCGACGTAGACCTGCTGGCCTTTGGTCAGGTGCGACTTGCAGATTTCGGCCAGGTTGCCCCAGGCGACCACGTTAAACCACTCGGTTTCTTCGCGGCGCTCGCCTTCGGACGAGGTCCAGGTGCGGCTGGTAGCGACGCTGAAGCTGGCGACAGGCCGTCCGCTGGGGGTATACCGCAGCTCCGGGTCACGGCCGAGATGCCCGATAATCATGACCTTGTTCAATCCACGGCCCATGCTGATCCAGCTCCTCGCTTCAAGCCCTCGCGCGCGAGGGGACGGTTACTCTTCGTCGAGCCGGATCACCAGATGGCGGATCACCTGGTCGCTGAGACGCAGGTTATTCTCCAGCTCGCCCAGCCGGTTCGGCGCGAAGTCCATATAGACAAAGACGTAATAGCCCTCGCGGAAGTCCTCAATCGGATAGGCGAGGCGGCGGCGGCCCCAGTAGTCAACTTTTGTGACGGCGCCGTTCAGCGCTTCGATCCAGCCGCGCACGGTGTCGATCACGCTCTGCGTCTCAGTTTCCGAGATGCTGCTAGGGATGATGAAGCCCAATTCGTAGGGACGATTCATGGATAGTTTGGTCTCCTTTCCATGGGTTTGCACGCCGCGCGGTCTTGGGCAGCCCGCCGGCGGGCGGAAAGGCACCCGACTTGGTGGGTGGGGTGCTAAGCGGAGCTTATCGTACCGCAGGCGGGGCAGTTTGGCAAGGCTGGATCGCGGCTGAGGCGGGGGCTATTCTGAAAAGCTGACGAGCGGGTGGATTGCTGCGAAGCGGGGCGACGGCGCACAGCCGTCGCCCCGCCAAACGTGCCCGGAGTGCGCGTTATGGCGCAGCGGCGGAGGCCATCTCAAAGACGACTGTGACCTGCATCGTGACGGCTAGCTGCCCTTCACTGATTACCGGGCCAGCGCCGCCAAGCCCTGCGGCGGCGTCAAAGGCGCGAAAACCGGGCTGATCCTGGCTGCCCTCGCGGATGCTGATCGGGTCCCCCACCTGCAGGCCGAAGGCATCGGCCAGCGCCTGCGCCCGCGCCCGCGCGTCCTCGACGGCCAGGGTGCGTGCTTCAGCTTCGAGCGCCGCCGCATCTTCCAGCCCGAAAGTCAGGCCGTAGACATTGTTGGCGCCGGCGTCCAGTGCGGCTTGCAGCACCGCGCTGATCTGGCTCAGATCGCGCACCTTAACCTCGACGACATTGTTCACGACGTAGCGGCTTTGGGTTTCAGGCTGCTGCTCGCCTTCCATCGGCTGCGGCGGCGGGTAGCTGCCTTCCTGGTAGATGTTGAAGTTGGTGGTGCGGATATCCTCAGCCGCGATGCCCTGCTCGGCCAGCGCGGCAATCACGGCGTCCATCGTCGCGTTTGCGTCAGAGAGAGCCTGGCCGAGATCAGTGGCGAACAACTGGACGCCAAGCTGAACCAGCACGACATCGGGCGAGCCGCTGGCGCTGCCGGTTCCGGTCACTTGAATTGTTCGCGCAGTCTGGTCGGGATCCTGCGCGCGGGCTGCGGGGATTGCTCCGGCAAGCGCCAGCACGAACGTCGCAATGACGCCGGCTGCGATCCACGTGCTGCTGCGAGGAGTGGCGTTCTTGATCGCGTGTAACATAGAAGCTCCTTTTCTCGGTTACGGTACGAACAGGTCCGACGGCGCAGCCTCGCGATCGGCGCGTCCGTCATCTAGGATTATGACGCAACATGTGACATAATGGTTCCCCTTTGGCGCTCCAGAGGGTTCAGGACAGGTGGCTGGATAGGGCAAAAGTACCAATGGCGAGCATCGTTGTGTTGGCCGACATTCACGGGAATCTGTCTGCGCTCGAAGCGGTCCGGGCCGATCTTGCGCAGCTTGCGCCGGATCAGGTGATCGTGGCGGGCGATGTAATCAATCGCGGGCCGCAGAGCAGGGAATGTCTTCAGGCGGTGCGCGCGACCGGCTGGACTGTGCTGTTCGGCAACCACGAGGAGTACATCCTCAAGCTGGCGGATGGCTCGCTGCCAACGCCGGACGACGATGAAGACTGGTGGCTGCCGGCCAAGCGCATCGCGGACGAGTTGAGCGCCGAGGAGCTGGCCTATCTCGCCGCGCTGCCGCGCGAGCACAGCATCGCGCTCCCCGGCCTGCCCACGATCCGTGTGCTGCACGGCAGCCTGCGCGCGCTCAACGACGGGATCGGCTTCTGGATGTCCGATGCTGACTTGCGGGACGCGGTCGGCGCAGCGCCAGAGGCAATCGTCGTCGGCGCGCATACGCATCGCCCGTACAGCCGCCACATCGACGGCCACTGGGCGCTCAACTGCGGCGCAGTCGGTTTTCCGTTCAACGGCAATCCGGCGGCGCAGTACCTGCTGCTGGAGTCCGGCAACGGCGCGTGGACCGCCGATTTCCGCGCCGTACCGTATGATCGCGCGCCAGTTCTCGCGGCCTGGGAGCGCACCGACATTTTACAGCGCAGCGTGATCGCGCGCATCTTCCGTCTGGAGATGGAGACCGCCTCGCCGCATCTGAACAGGTACGATCGCTTCTGCGCGCAGCGCGGCCTGACGCCCGGCGATCCGGCTAGCTTCGAGCGTTACCTCGCGGACAGCGCGCAGTTTGCGCCGCGCCGGGCCGGTGACCATCAGTCGCCCTCGCATCCCGCCGCCGACCAGCGCTGATGCCCCGACTCAAGCTGCAACGCTTTCGTGCTACAGAGCCGCGCCCGGAGACGCTGGCTCGCTACGTGCGTATCTACGCCAGCGAAGACCTGTATCACCGGGGCGACACGCTGCTGCCATTGACTGCGCGCGAGTTATTTGGCCGTGACAGGCCGCTTACGCTCGATCTTGGCAGTGGGCGCGGTGAGTTCCTGGTCGAGCAGGCAAGTGCGCACCCGGACCGGCTGTTCGTTGGGATCGAGATTCACTGGAAATCGGTCTGGGATGCGGTTAACCGCGCCGAGGCTGCCAGGCTCGACAACGTGCGTATTGTGCGGGCGGACCTGCGACGCATTCTCGGCAAGGTGCCGGATCGCTCGGTGGCCGAGGCGTGGGTGCTGTTTCCGCCGCCGACGCTGGAAAAGAAGCGCCTCCGCAAGGATATTCTGTCAGAGGCGAATATCGCGCATCTGGGGCGGATTCTGGAAGACGGTGCGCGGCTGCGCTTTGTGACCGATCAGCCGGAGTATTTCGCCTGGAAGGTCGAGCTGATCCGCGCCAGCGGGGCGTTTGAGGACGCCGTGATCTCGCGCGAGTTCGAGGGTGGCCTGACGCGCTTCCAGCAGTTCTGGGAAGAGCGGAGCATCGCGTCGCTGCGCTACGAGGCGCTGCGCCCGCCGCGCGTGGGCGCGGACGCCGCATCGTCCGCGTAGCTGTCTGGCTCCGCCGCCAGCCGCGCCGCCGCGACCATCAGCCCCAGAATACTCCATTCTGCCGTCATCGCCGCGTGGAACTGGTCGATCTTGAAGTAGAAATGATCGAAGAATCCGCCGACCAGCACGCCGACCAGCGCCGCCGCCAGTCCCAGCCATACGTCTGACAGGTCAGGATGCGCGCGAATGCGCGCATACCGCTGCGCGCTGTAGCCGAAGGCGCTGGCGAAAACCAGCAGATAGCCCGCCAGCCCCGCGATCCCGGCGCTTGATGCGATGGTGAGGTAGGTGCTCGCCACGCCCAGATAGAGGTCGATCTGCGGCGTGCCGGAGAAGCCGACGCCGATCAGAGGGTAGCGGGCGATCAGGTTCAGCGCGTCCTGGTATTCGCCGAAGCGCATCTGTGTCTCGACATCCTCGCCCCGCACGCCCGCCTCGAACTTCTCAACATATCGCTGCGTAAACGGCATGAACAGCATCAGCACGCCGGCCAGCGCCATCACCGCCAGCAGTCTGCGATAGCGCAGCGCCGCGATGAACACGAACGCCATCCCCAGCGCCAGCACGGACCCGCGTGAATCCGTCAGGAACAGCGCCAGCCCGATCACGCCGAGCAGCGCGATTGCGGCGCGGCGGCCAAGCACCGGGCGGCGCGCGAAGACCTGCGGCGCAGCCAGCGCGCCGATCATCACCAGGAAGCCGCCAAACGCGTTAGGATCGACCCATGTGCCGATGGCGCGCTCGTTGAGCAGCGCCGCCGAGGTTTGGCGGTAGCGGATTACGCCGCCGACCGGGTAGCCGAGCCGCCCCAGACGGTTGAGCATCGCCTCGGCGGTCAGGTCTGGCAGCAGCCAGAGCGCGATCCCGACTGCGCCCGCCAGCGCCCCGGTCAGGATCAGGACTCTGACCGCCCGGCGCAGCGCGTCCGCGTCACGCATCACGTCGATCAGTACCGGGATCAGCAGCAGACTCAGCACCATTTCGAGCACGTTCCGCAGCACGCGCGCGGTCAGCGGGGCGTGGCGCAGGCCCAACAGGAAGGCGAGCAGCATGATCCCGATGAACAGGAGAACGATTGGCGTCAGCGGGGTGGAGCGCAGCAGGCGCCGCCGTCCGGACATCCACTGTAAGACATATACCAGCAGAAACGCGCCGAGCGCGCCATCCAGCAGAGTTGGCGTCAGGCCGACGCTGAACGGGAAGTTGGCGAAGGGCAGCAGCGCGATCACGGCGAACATCCCGTACAGCGCGGCGTCCAGGCTGCTTAGGATGTACAGCCCGCCCGCCAGCCCGATCAGCGCGCCGAACGCCATCACCGGACCGGCCAGCACGATCAGCAGCGCAAACAGCGCGCCCAGCGCGCCAATCGCCGCGCCAGTGAGCAGCGCCAACGCCCGGCGATCAGAAGAGATAAACACGGCGTGGTGCATCATAACAGCCCTTATCTATGCCGCTCGTCTTGCTCGTCGCGCCGCGCCGACGCCGCCAATCAGCAGCGCCAGCGTAGCGACGCTGATTAGCGCGCCTACGGTGAACGTCGCCGGATGATAGGCGAGCGTAACGGTATGCGTCCCGGCGTCCGGCAGAGCAACCGCGCTCAGCCCGCCGTAGGCGCGCAGCATCGGCGCGCGCTCACCGTCGATAGCCGCCTGCCAGCCGGAATAGGCGGGCAGGGCGAGCGTCAGAATGGCGGGCGCAGGTATCTCCACATCGATCGTAATGCGCTCCGGCTCGAACTGTGTCACAGCCGCCGTTCCGGGCGTTTTGGGCGGATCGGTGGGCAGATCGACGCCGGGCGCTTCGGCCAGCAGCGCAGTCGAGCGGATGAAGTCCAGCCCGGTCGCCGGATCGCCGAGTCGCGCGTAAATCGCGTTCTCGTCTGGTATCACTTCGGCGCGGTAGACAGGCTGCGCGAACGGGCGCGGATCAGCCAGCCGGTGAATGTTGAACGGGCCAAGTGCGTCCTGCGCGGCGCCGACAATCACGCTTGGCGCCATCAACTGCTCCCAGTCAATCAGCACTGTCTGCACGGCGAGCAGTTCCCAGGCGCGGTCGTCGGGCAGCGCAAGAATCCGCTCGACGCCCTCCAACCGCAGCGGACTGATGGTGCGGATGTCCGGCACGTGATAGAGCGTGCCGTAATTCTCGAAGATGCCGCGCAGCCCATCCACGCGCGCGCCTGGCGCGAGATCAGCGCGAATGTCCGCCAGGTACGCTGGCTCGACCAGGCGATCTCCAGCGCGAACCGGCTCGTAGTTTGGGCCGCCGCGCGTTACGCTGAACAGGTCCATCCACACCAGCGCGACGATCAGCAGCGCCCATGCGCCGCGCAGCCGTCCGCCGAGCAGACGCGGCAGCAGCAGCGCGCTGAGGGCCGCGATCGCAGTCGCAAAAACCGCCACGTCGCCCGCCGCCTCATAGCGCGCCTGGTCCGAGCCGAGCCACAGCGTCAGCCACAGCCCCGCCGCGATCGCGGTGAAGCTCGCCAGCGTCCACAGGGTCCGGGACAGGCGGCGCGCGGCGCGCGGCTCTGCAGGCCCGGCGATCAGTGACGCCGCGCCCAGCCCGGCCAGGATCGCCGCACACTGGGCGACGAGGTAGGCGGCGCGTTCTTGGCCGCGAAACCAGCTTACGCCGGGGCCGAGCAGGTACAGCGCGTCGAAGATCGCAGTGCCTGCGCCGAGGCTCCACACCAGCGCCGCCAGCCCCGCCAGCGCGAAGAAGACGCTGTGCGCAGCGCGCCGCCAGACCGCGATCAGCGCCAATGCCAGCCCCGCTACGCCGACATACAGCGGCGACCACTGCGACACCACGCCGGGGAACAGAACCTGGAGCAGGTCACGCGGCGGGAAGCCATGCACTTTCTCGGTGTAGGGCAGGGCGCTGCGCGAGGTGTGGCGCAGATATTCCAGACCCGGCAGAAGCTGGACTGCCGCCAATCCGCCCGCGACTGCGCCGATCACGACAGCGGATAGGATGAAGCGCGGCAGCCACACGCGCCAGCGCCGCGCCCCGGCCTGCCACACGCGCCAGCCGAGGAACGCCAGCGCCAGGTACAGCGCGAACAGCGCGGTCTGCGGGTGCCCGGCCAGCAGCGCCAACCCGAGCGCAACCCCTGCCAGCGCTAGGCAGAGCGCGCCGGGGCGCGGCGCACGGGTCGCCTCGAAGATCGCCAGCAGCGCCAGCGGCAGCCAGACGCCCGCTTCCAGCACGGCCAGTTGCAGCGGCGGATAGCTCGCCAGGTAACCGCCGAAAGCGTAGGTCAGCGCGGCGATCAGCCCGCCGGTAATCGACGCCAATCGGGGCGCGCCGCTGGCGGCGGTCAGGCGGCGGACGAAAGCGTACATCAGCAGCGCGGCAAGCAGCACATGCAGCGCCATCTCGCTTTGCAGCGCGGCGTACAACTCGCCGGGCGCGGTGCGGCCCAGCGCGTTGACCAGCGCGACGGTCAGCAGCCGAGGCGGGTAGAACACCGCCGACTGCGTGTCCGCCAGGAACGGATGCCCGGCGTAGTTGTACGGGTTCCACAGCGGAACCTCCCCCGCGCCCAGCCGCTCGACCTGATAGCTGAAGAACGCGACGAACTGGCCGGAGAAATCGCCCTCGCGCAGCGACAGCGCGTCGGCGTCGCTCGGCGTGAACAGCCGCCAGAAATACAGCGCCCACAGCGCGATCAGCGCCAGCGTTGCCAGCGTGTCCGGCAGCCAGCGCGAACGGTCCGGTTGAGCGGTCATGATCCCTCGACGATCACGGTCTGCGGCAGGATTACTGCGCCGGGGAGCGTAGCGCGTTCCGTCTCAACCGGCAACCGTGTGAAGTCCACCGGACGGTAGAATCCGACCGCCAGCGCGTACTCGCCCGGCGGCAGATCGTCCGGCAGCGCGACGGCGTGTGGATCGACGAACGCCCGGCCCGCGATCCAGGCCGAGGTCGGCCAGCGCCCGCCGAGCGGCTCGTCATCGCCCTGGGCCAGCGGCTGATCGGGCCGCGCCGGGTCGATCAGGTGCACCAGCACGGTGAAGTCCTCGCT
>JADLHR010000507.1 GCA_020848665.1 Anaerolineae bacterium | reverse complement strand
GCACCGCGCCGGTTACCGGGCGAAGCAGGCGCGACAGGCCGCGCAGCAATGTCGATTTTCCGCAGCCGTTCGGCCCCACCAGAGCGGTGATGCTGCCACGCGGAATGCGTAAACTCAGGCTATGCACAACGATTGCCGCGCGGTCATACGACAGCGAGAGATTGTCAACCTGAATCAGGTCAGTCAAGCCGCTCTACCTCCAATAACGGTACAGTAGAACCATGAAGTACGGCGCGCCGATCAGCGCAGTGATCGCGCCAACAGGCAGCTCGGACGGCGCAATCACCCAGCGCCCTACCAGGTCCGCCAGCATCAACAGCGCACCGCCAAACAGCGCAGTCACCGGAAGCAGCCCCTCATGGGCCGGTCCGACCAGCCGCCGGGTGACATGTGGTGCGACCAGCCCGACAAAGCCAATTGTCCCCGCCGCCGCGACCGCCGCCGCAGCAAGCGCCACGCCAATCACCAGCAGCAGAGCGCGCTGGACCTCGATCTGCATCCCTAATCCACGCGCGGTGTCGTCGCCGAGAGCCAGGATGTTCAACTGGCGCGCCAGCAGAGTCGCCAGCGGCATCAGAACCAGCAGCCACAGGCCGAGCAAGCGAACGTGCGCCCAGGTACGCCCATAGACGCTGCCTGCCAGCCAGATGTACGCCTGCTGCACGTTGTCGATATCGCCCAGAACCAGCATGAACGAGGTCATTGCGCTGAGCACCGCCGCCATTGCCACGCCGATCAGAATCAGGCGTATTGGGGCGCTGCCGCCGTTTTTCCACGACAGCGCGTAGATCGCCGCCGCTGTTATCAGCGCGCCACCAAACGCGCCCCAGGGCAGCGCGCTGAGCGGAACGCTCTCGAACCAGACGAGCATGGAGACTGCGACCACGCCTGCTCCTGCTGTCACACCCAGAATGCCCGGAGAAGCCAGAGGGTTGCGCGTGATCCCCTGCATAATCGCCCCAGAAGTCGCCAGCGCCGCCCCAGCCAGGAACGCAGTCAGAATGCGCGGCAGCCGGAAGGTGATCACGACCAGATGGTAGTTCGCTGCATTCGGGTGATCGCTGGGCAGCGTGCCGGTGAGCGTCTGCACGACTTCCCAGGGTGAGATGTCGTACTCACCGTAGCTGATGCTCAGCACCAGCACGCCCAGCGTGATGATCGCAAGCGACACGGCGACGCCCGGCACGCGGCGATCGAGCTTCAGCGAGACGGGCAGCCAGCGCGGCCGGATGGCAATCCAGGTGCGTTTTGCGCTGGAACGCGAGGCCATCAGCGGTTCACCCTCCAGCGCGCCAGGAAGATGAAAAACGGCGCGCCGAGCAGCGCCATCATGATCCCGACCGGCAGCTCATAGGGGCGCAGCACCAGCCGCGCCGCGACATCGGCCACCGTGACCAGAATCGCGCCGAGCATTACGGAGTACGGGATGATCCAGCGGTAATCCACCCCCGCGACAAAGCGCGCAGCGTGCGGCACAATCAGCCCGACGAATCCAATTGGCCCCGCCAGCGCAACCGAGCCGCCCGCCAGCAGCACAACCATCACCGCGCCGAGCGCCTTCACAAGCGTCGTGCTCTGCCCCAACCCCTTGGCGACATCTTCGCCGAGGCTGATGGTGGTGATCTGGCGGCTGATCAGCAGCGATCCGGCGATTCCAGCCAGGATGACCGGCGCGATCTGGCGCAGCAGCGCCATATCGCGTCCAGCGAGCGCGCCCGCCGTCCAGAAGCGAATCTGGTCCAGCGTCTCCTGGTCGTGGACAAGCAGCGCGGTCGTCAGCGAAGATACGAACGAGGTCAGCACAACGCCGGCCAGCGTCAGCCGTAAAGGCGTCGCGCCGCCCCGTCCCAGCGATCCCAGGCCGTAGACCGCCATCGCAGCCATCGTCGCGCCAATAAGCGCGGCGGTGGCGTACACTGATAACGGCGGGCTGCCGAGCGTGTAGACGGTTAACACGACGGCAAATGCTGCGCCGGCATTGATGCCGAGGATACCGCTGTCGGCCAGAGGATTGCGCGTCAGTCCTTGCATGATCGCACCCGCTGCGGCGAATCCGGCCCCGACCACGGCCCCTGCCAGCACGCGCGGCAGACGCACGGTTCGGATTACCAGATGGTCAAAGTGCGTATTGTCGTAGTGAAACAGCGCCCTGTAGACAGCTTCAGCATCCACGTTAGCTGCGCCCAGCGTCATGCTCCAAGCCAGCGTGAGCGCGAGCAACAGCGCGGCGAAACCCAGCCCCAGCAGCAAGCCTGCGCGACGACTGAACGGCAGGGCTATTTTGGGGTGGACATGTTTGACCTGAACCGCCATTATCAAATCCCAGCTTTGGAGGAAAAACGCCCGGCTTGCGCGCGCAACGAGCGCCCAGGGGCTGCCCCTGGCGGTTCATTTTGTCAGATAAGCGTCTTAGAAATCTAGGTCTTGGCTTGAAACCGGGGGTTCATCGCAGGACAAACCGGAGTTACAACCGGCTTTAATTGAGGAGTGCGCGTCAAGGGAAATGCAGGTCATAGCCAGTGAAGCGGTATGCTTCTGAAAACAGACCCCCATTGGTATTTCAGAGGTATTTTAGAGGAATTTCAGGTGGAAGCACCGGCCTTCACTGGCTGTTTGACCCTCATCTTGAACCTGTTTGACCGATTTATGCAGGCGAATCCGTATGGGGTTCGCAGCGATTTACGTGGCGAATGGGGATTGACTCCCTGGCATCCTTCCCAAGAAGCGCGACCAATCCCTAGCTCACCGCTTTCCTGACAAGCGCGGCGATCCGTTCCTCGTCGGCAGCGGTCAACCGCGTGAGCGCGAAGGCGACAGGCCACATAGCGCCTTCGTCGAGGTTCGCCGTGTCATTGAAGCCGAACGACGAGTACCTTGTGTTGAACTTGGCCGCCGCCTGAAAGAAGCAGACGATCTTGCCGTCCTCTTTGGCGTACGCGGGCATCCCATACCAGGTTTTCGGCAAGAGATTGGGCGCATTGGTTGTGACAATTTCATGGAGCCGCTGCGCAATCGCGCGATCCAGTTCCGGCATTTCGGCGATCTTTTCGAGCAGGTCGTGTTCGCCATCTTCTCTT
>JADLHR010000506.1 GCA_020848665.1 Anaerolineae bacterium | reverse complement strand
GACATCGCCGAAGTCGTCGCGCAGTGGACGGGTATCCCGGTCAACCAGATGCTCGAAACCGAGGCGCAGAAGCTGCTGCGGATGGAAGAAGTGCTGCACGAGCGCATCATCGGCCAGGCTGCCGCGGTCGCCGCGATCGCCGACGCGATCCGCCGCGCGCGCAGCGGCCTGAAAGACCCAAAGCGCCCCATCGGCTCGTTCATCTTCCTGGGCAGCAGCGGTGTCGGTAAGACCGAGCTGGCGAAGGCGCTGGCCGAGTTTATGTTTGACGACGAAGACGCGCTGCTGCGGATCGACATGAGCGAATACCGCGAGCAGCACACCGTCAGCCGCCTGTTCGGCGCGCCACCTGGCTACGTTGGTTACGAGGAAGGCGGCCAGCTCACCGAAGCGGTGCGCCGCCGGCCCTACCGCGTCATTCTGTTCGACGAGATCGAAAAGGCGCACCCGGAAGTCTGGAACGCGCTGATGCAGATTCTCGAAGACGGGCGCATGACCGACGGCCAGGGGCGGACGGTGGACTTCCGCAATTCGGTCATCATCATGACCAGCAACCTCGGCACGCAGTTCGCCAACAAGGGCGGGGCGCTCGGCTTCGTGCCGGATGGCGACCCGAAGCTGGTGGCCGATCACAAGCAGATCGAAGAAGCGATGCGCAAAACGTTCCGGCCAGAGTTCCTGAACCGGATTGACGAGATCATCGTCTTCGAGCCGCTGACGGTCGAGCACGTCGAGCAGATTGTCGATCTTCAGATGCGCGAGATTGCGGCGCGGATGGCCGAGCAGGAACTGTACGTCTCGCTGACCGAGGACGCCCGCCTCAAGCTGGCGCGGATTGGCTACGATGCGGAGTTCGGGGCGCGTCCGCTGCGCCGTGCTCTTCAGCGGTATGTCGAAAGCCCGCTCAGCGTCCAATTGCTGCGCGGCGATTTCAAGCGCGGCGATATGGTCCAGGTCTTCGTCAACGACCGGGGCGAGATCGACTTCCAGCGGATCGAGGGCGAGCCGCTGCTACGCCCGGTCAAGGCCGACGTTGAGCCAGCGGACGCCGAGTAAGCGCCGGTCAGTGCCCGGATAATTAAAAGTCCTGTGAGCAGCACGCCCACAGGACTTTTTTATTCGGCCCGCACGCGGCCTTCTCGCAGCGTCAGGTTGTCGAACGCGACCGCGATCGACTGTTCGGCGTCTGCTCCGGCGAAGAAGCCGACCTGCCCGGCGCGGCGGTACGCCTTGTTCGTCACGCTGCCCAGAAACTCGCCGTTGACGCTCAGCGCCAGCGTGTCGCCCAGGCAGGCGGCGCGGATGGTGTTAGTCGCCGCGCCCTGCCTGATGACTCCGCTCTGACGCCAGGGCAGCAGGCCGTCGAACGTCAGAATCTGGTCGTCAAGCTCGCCGATGCCGAAGTGCCCGTCGCCGCCGATCAGGAAGACATAGCCGCTCTGCTCGCCCGGCGCGTCGCCTGCCAGCCTGCACCCGACGCCGTAGAGATTATCCTTGTCCCCGCTAAGCTGCTCGGCCTCGACTTCGATGATCACGTCCTCGTAGCTCGCGCCGCCCGCGCCCCAGGTGAAGGATGCCGTGCGCCCGGCGCGGTGCTCCAGCACATAGCGTCCATCGCGCACGGCCAGGGCAGAATCGGGCGTCGGGGCATCTGCCGGGTAGGCGCCTTCTTCCCAGATGCCGCTCGCCTCGAACGTGTCGGTCGCGATCACCGCGCCAGCTTCGATGTCCGGCTCGGCGTCGCCGCCGCACGCCGCCAGCGCGAGCATCGCTGCCCCGGCCAGCAGCGGGAGATATCGCCTCGTCATAATGTGTTTGCTCCTGTGATGATGAATGCCGCGCCGCGTGCGAGACGGTTCTGAGCGGCCCGAATTATAATCGGCTGCGGTCCCCCGGCCAATTCGCCCATTGGCAGAATGCCGACCTCTCGGTACAATCGAATTGTTAAGATAATTTTACTTTCGTCACGTTTACTTCTTCGATCGCTCAAGGCTCTTGAGGAAGCATCCCGATGGTCGCCAAGTCCGTGAACTTCTTTACGAGTATCCCGGCGCGCACGAAAGCGCTCTTCAAGCGCAAGCCGGATCCGTTTATCAGCCGCTTGCAGCAGCAGGGCGCGCTGAGCGTGCAGGGTGCCGAGGCGCTGGCGGCCTATATGGGCAAGCCCAGCAAGAAAAACGCGCACCGCGTGCGCCAGCTTGAGAAGGATGCCGACGAAATCCGCCGCATCCTGGTGGACGAGCTGAACCGCACCTTTGTCACGCCGATTGACCGCGAAGATATCGCCATCCTCTCGCGGGCGATTGACGACATCCTGGACGATACCTGGTTTACGATCAACGAGATGGACATCCTCGACGTGACGCCGAATGCGTTTCTGGCGGAGATGGCCGAACTGCTGCGGCGCGGCGCCGAGGAGATCGCGCTGGCGATGGATCGCCTGTCGGAGCATCCCAATGTCGCCAGCACACACGCCATCCGCGCGCGCGCCGTCACCAACGAAATGGAGACGCTTTATGCGCGGGCGCTGGCGGAGTTGTTCAAGGACCCGAAAGAGCTGGACGCGGTCGTGAACATGCTTAAACTGCGCGAAATCTACCGGCACCTCTTCCACGCGGCGGGGCGCATCGGCGACGCGGCGAACACGCTCGACGACATCGTCGTGAAGTTTTTCTAGAGCGTGTTATGAACTTGCGCACCGGATAAAGCCCCCCATCCCCCGGCCCCTTGCCCCCAAACTGAGGGAAGGGGAGACCGCTCTGTTTTTTTCTTCCCTCGTTCTGGGGGAAGGAAAGCCGGCCGCAGGTCGGAAGGATGGGGGGATGGCCTGGAAACCAGACCACGAAGTGCATAACAGCCTCTAAGTGAACAGGCCCCCGCTGGCGGCGCTGGCGCTCGACGGCGCCTATCCCGGCTGAACGGCATCGCTGCCGCGCTGAGCGCG
>JADLHR010000505.1 GCA_020848665.1 Anaerolineae bacterium | reverse complement strand
GTTTATGACTTCTCACGCTGTGATACGCGAAGACCTGGCCTGCGCTGAGCAGGCGCTCCAGTACGAGACCCTCTTTACTATCGGGAACGGCTACGTCGGCGTGCGCGGGTTGCTGGAAGAGCAGGAGACGCATTCCGGCTTCGATTCGACGCGTGTGCACGGCTTGTTTAACGCCATCGAAGGAGACCTCAGTCCGGACCTCGTCCCGGCGCCGCACTGGCTTGACCTGACGCTCGACTTCGACGGCCACCCCTTCAGCCTGGATACTGGCCGTGTGCTCGGCTATGAGCGGGCGCTCGATGTCAGCACGGCGACGCTGAGCCGCCGCGTGCTGTGGCAGTCGCCCCAGGGCGAGGTCGTGCGCCTGGAGTTCGAGCGTTTCGCCAGCGCCGCCGATCCGCATGTGATGGCGCTGCGTGTGACTGGCCGCGTGCTGCATGGCGCGCCGCGCCTGTGGGCGCATGGCGGAATCGAGACGCGCGTCGTGCTGCCGAGCGGCTTCGAGCACTGGGAGCGGTGGGAGACAGGCAGCGCCGCTGACGACAGCGTGTGGGTCCGCAGCCGGACGACGCAGAGCGGCTACGAGCTGGCGATGGCCGCCGCCCTGGTCACCGATCTGGGCGCAGCTCCTCACGCCGACGTCCGCGCTGAACATCCGCGTATCTCGGTCAACGCCGCGCTCTCAGCCGGGCAGAGCTTCACGATCACCAAGCTGGTGACCCTCTACACCAGCCGCGAGAGCGTCGATCCACTGGGCGACGCGCAGGCCGCGCTCGGCCGGGTGCGCGCAGCGGGGTACGACGCGCTCTACGCCGCGCACCTGGATTACTGGTCGCGGTTGTGGGCCGATTCTGACGTGCTGCTGGACGGCGACGAGTTTCTTCAGCAGGCGATCCGCTTCTGCATTTACCACGTGCTGATCGCCGCGCCGCCGCACGATGACCAGGTCAGCATCGGGGCCAAGACACTCAGCGGCGCTGGCTACCGGGGCCACGCCTTCTGGGACACCGAGCTGTTCATGGTCCCACTGCTGACGCTGACGCAGCCAGACCTGGCGCGCAATCTGCTGATGTACCGCTATCACCGCCTGCCGGGCGCGCGCGCCAAGGCCAGCGCCAACGGGTACGAAGGCGCGATGTTCCCCTGGGAAAGCGCCGACACAGGCGATGAGGTCACGCCCCAGTGGACGCTGCCCGATGCCAGCGGCAAGCGCATTCGCATCTGGACCGGCGAACTGGAGCAGCACATCACCAGCGATATCGCCTACGCGGTCCTGCAATACTGGCAGTGGACCGGCGATGAGGCTTTTATGCGTGATTATGGCGCGGAGATCGTGCTGGACGGGGCGCGCTTCTGGGCCTCGCGCGCCGAGTGGCAGGCGGACGCCGGGCGCTACGAGATCACGCACGTCATCGGCCCGGACGAATACCACGAAGACGTGGACAACAACGCGCTGACGAACGTCCTGGCGCGCTGGCACCTGCAAACCGCCCAGCGCGTCTGGGACTGGCTGCGCGCCGAACACCCGGCCCAGGCAGGGCGGCTGGCTGCCGCGCTGTCGATCGATCAGGCTGCGCTGGATCGCTGGCAGGAGGTGATCGACCGGCTGTATATCCCCTTCGATGACGAGCGCCGGATCCATATCCAGTTTGACGGTTTCTTCGATCTGACGCCAGTGGATGTGCTGGCGTATGAGCCGCGCGTGTCCAGCCTGCAAAGCGTTTTCGGCTACGAGGGGACGCAGCATCTGCGCATCATCAAGCAGGCCGATGTCGTGATGCTGATCGCGCTGCTGGGCGAACAGATCGGGTCGCCGGAGGTGCTGCGCCGCAACTGGGACACGTACTACCCGCTGTGTGACCACGGCTCGTCGCTCAGCCCAGCGGCGCACGCCTGGGTCGCTGCGCGGCTGGGCCTGATCGATCTGGCGCGCGACCTGTTTGAGCACGCCGCCGAAATCGATCTGCGCGACAACAAGGGCAATGCCCAGGATGGCATTCACGGCGCGGCCTGTGGTGGGCTGTGGCAGGCGCTGGCTTTCGGCTTTGCGGGGCTGCGCCTGACTGCCGAGGGTCCAGTGCTCGACCCGCATCTGCCGCCGGGGTGGGACCGGCTGCGCTTCCCGATTCGCTATCGTGGCGAACGATACCTGATCACGATTGAAGGAGGTGACGCCCAAATCGAACGTGCCTGATCCCGTTGTCCGGTTCGCAATCGCTGGAACTAGAGCAATCAGGAGATAGGACCCATGCGTAAGGCTTATGTTTTGACCCTGGTCGTGCTCGCAGCCCTGATCGTCTTCGGCGCGGGCGCGGCACTGGCGCGTCAGGCGACCACCGTCACGCTGATGGGCTGGTCGTCGTCGCAGGCGGAGGATGCGGCGCTGGCCGCGCAGGTTGCCGCGTTTGAGGAAGCTAACCCCGATATCGATGTTGAAGTAAACCTCGTCCCTGACTACGACACCACACTTCAGACCACGTTTGCCAGCGGCGCGCCGCCGGACGTGTTCTACATCGACAGCTCAAAGCTGGCCGACCTGGTTGAGGCGGGCGTCGTGGACATCGGCGGCGACAAGATCGAGAACCCTGAAGGCTTCTACGAGTCTCTGGTGAACGTCTTTACCTACAATGGCGAGTTCGTCTGCCCGCCGAAGGACTTCTCGACGCTGACCCTGCAATACAACAAGGACATGTTCGACGCCGCCGGGCTGGAATATCCGACCGACGACTGGACGTGGGACGATCTGCGCGCGGCGGCTGAAGCGCTGACCGGCACCAATGAGGAAGGCCAGCAGGTCCTCGGCCTGATCCTCAACCCGAATCTTGAGCGCTGGCTGCCCTTCCTGTATCAGGCGGGCGGCTCGGTCCTGAACGACGATTGGACCGAGGTCACGCTGGACAGCGAAGAAGCGCGCGTGGCGCTTGACTTCTATGCTGGGATAGTGCAGGACGGCTTCGGCGGCACGGCGAGCGCGGTGGATGCTGGCTGGGCTGGTGAGGCGTTCGGCCTGGGCCGCGCCGCGATGATCATGGAAGGCAACTGGGTTATCCAGGCGCTGGTTGACCAGTTCCCGGACATCAACTGGGGCGCGGTCCAACTGCCCGGTTATCCGGGCGGCGGCGAGGCGTCGATGGCGTTCACCGTCTGCTACGGCGTTGCGGCGGACAGCGACAACCAGGACGCGGCCTGGCAGCTTGCCAACTTCCTGACCGGCGAAGAGGGCGGCCAGTTGGTGGCCGAGGCGGGCTTCGGCCCGATGCCGCCGCGTACAGCGCTGGCCGAGACCTGGCTTGCGGCGCGCGGTGAAGAAATCGGCCAGCCGTTTGTGGATGCGGCGGAAGTGGCGCATCCCTGGCGGTTCCCGGTGGGCTTTGGCGATGCCACCGATACGTTCAATGCGGCGATCCAGCTAGCCTTCGAAGGCCAGGCAACCGCCGATGATGTGATCTTCGAGACGGCGGCGGCGGCTGAGGAAGTGCTCGCTCGCTAAGCTGTCCACTCGTTCTGTGTGCGCTCCCTGCCCGATAGGGTGGGGAGCGCCGTTCATCCAACCGGGACGAAAGGATCGCACTATGGCGACTGCTGCGGCGAAACAACCGGGTCTGATGACGATGGCCGCCAAGCGCCGCCAGGAAGCGGTGGCTGGCTTCACCTTCATGATCCCGGCGCTCATTATCTTCCTGATTTTCCTCATTATCCCAATTGGCGCCGCTCTGTACATCAGCTTTACGGACTGGAACGGCATTTCGCCGGTGTTGGAGGAGGGGTCGTTCAACCATGTCGGCGCGGCGAACTACAGCGACCTACTGCGCGGCTATCACATCAAGGATGGCGAGCAGGTCAGCGCGGCGATTCGCCAGCGTGACTTCTTCATCGCCCTCAAGAATACTGTTTACTACGTGATCGGCGTCGTGCCGGTGCAGACAGTGATCGCGCTGGTGCTGGCGGTGATTGTCAACCAGCGCTGGCTGAAGGCAAAGGGTTTTTTCCGAACCGCCTTTTACTTCCCATCAATCACATCCTCGGTCGTGATCTCGCTGGTCTTTATGTTTATGTTCTCGCGCGGCGGCCTGGTGAACCAGGCGATCGGCAGTCTCATCCCTGGTTATGCCAGCAGCTACATCAACTGGCTGGACGACCCGACCGGGGTGGTGCATGTCATCCTGAAACCATTCGGCGTCACGCGGGAGACGGCGGGCGCCTGGGCGGGCACGCGCACGCTTGGCCTGACCGGCTGGGAGTGGATCAGCGGGCCAAGCATCACGCTGTTGACGATCATGATGCTGAACATCTGGACGACGATCGGCACGATGATGATCATCTTCCTGGCCGCGCTGCAAGACATCCCCGGACATGTCTACGAGGCCGCCGCGATCGATGGCGCCAACGCCTGGAACGTCTTCCGGCGCATCACCGTGCCCCTGCTGAGGCCGACGATCTTTTTCGTCGTCACGCTGGGGCTGATCGGCACGTTTCAGGTCTTTGACCAGGTGTACGTGATTTCGAGCGGCGGCCCTGCCAAAACCACGCTGACCGTCGCCTATATGGTGTTTCAGAACGGCTTCGATCGTTCGGCGATGGGGCTGGCTTCGGCGACCGCGCTGGTGCTGTTCGTCATCATCTTCACCTTCAGCATCATCCAACGAGTCGTTGTCCGCGAGCGCGCGGATACCTAGCGGCGGAGAGCAGACTATGACCACTGCAATCGAGTCATCAGCCGTCGCAGCCGGTCGCACGGAAGGACGGTCGCCCCTGCGGATCGCGCTCACGGTGCTCGGCTGGTCGGTGCTGATCCTTTTTGCGGCCATCGAGATCCTGCCGTTCGTCTTCACAGTGGCGAACTCGTTCAAGTGCCTGCCGGCTGTCCAGC
>JADLHR010000504.1 GCA_020848665.1 Anaerolineae bacterium | reverse complement strand
TGGAGAGCCGCGTCGATTTTCTGACGCTCTCAACCGGGCGCAAGATCGAGATTCCCTTCAACGTGCTGATCGTCTTCAGCACCAACATGCCGCCCGCCGACCTGGTGGACGAGGCGTTTCTGCGCCGTATTCCACACAAGATCGAGGTCGGCGACCCGACGCGCGATCAGTTCCGCGACATTTTCCAGAAGGTGTGCGAGGCCCGGCGCGTGCCCTACGACGAGAAGGCGCTGGCCTACCTGCTGCACGAGTGGTACGACAAGACCAACCGCAACCTGCGCGCTGTCCACCCGCGCGACATCGTGGAACAATTGCTCGACATCGCGCGTTACCAGAACACGCCGCCCGCGCTTACGAAGGAATTGATTGACCGCGCCGCGTCGGCGTACTTTGTCGATCTGGATGCGTATTAGCGCGCTGTCCGGGCGAGCGCCTGCGCTCGCCCGGTTTCCCGCACGAAACTCCCCACTCTGACGCAGCATTGCTATATTCTTGGGGGATGAGTGTGAGGAATTGCTTCCCCATGAACGCTGACGTCTTCATTGCCACCACAGGCGGCGGGCTGGGCCGCGCCGCGCGGGGCGCAGACGGCGCATGGACGGTTGCGTCGCTGTTGCCAGAGGTTAACTTTCGCTCGCTGGCAGCCGACCCGCACCACCCCGGCGTGATCTTCGCGGGCACGCAGGGGCGCGGCCTCTGGCGCTCGATCGATCGCGGCGCGACGTGGCAGCCCTTCGCGCTGGACGATCGCACCATCAAATCGGTCGCGGTCAGCCCGGCCATGCCCGGCCTGATCATCGTCGGAACCAAGCCGCCTCATATCCTCATCTCACGCGACAACGGGGAGACGTGGCAGGCGCTTGAGGCATTTCACCGTATCCGCTCGCGGCGCCTGTGGTTTTCGCCAGCGGAGCTGCCCGGCACAGCATATGTCCAGGGGATCGCGCTTTCACCCACCGATCCCAACGTGATAATCGTCGGGATCGAAGCAGGCGCGACGGTCGCATCCTTCGACCAGGGCCAGACCTGGACCGACCATATCGGCGGCTCGATCCGCGACTGCCACTCGCTGACCTTCCACGCCACCGATGGGGATTGGGTGTACGAAGGCGGGGGATCCGGCGCGGGCACGGCGTTCAGTCAGGATGGCGGGCGCACATGGCGGCAGGTCCCCTCCGGGCTGGACCGGCATTACGGTTGGTCCGTCGCCGCTGACCCAGCGCAGCCCGATCTGTGGTATGCTTCGGTGTCGCCTGGTCCGCGCAAAGCGCACCGGGCGGGCCACGCCGAAGCGCACATCTACCGCACGCGCGGTAGCGAGCCGTGGGAGAAGCTAAGCGGCGGCCTGCCCGATCCGCTGATGGACATGCCCTACGGCCTGCTCACCGATCTGTACGCGCCGGGGCACGTCTACGCCGGATTACACAGCGGTGACGTGTGGTTCTCTGCTGATTACGGCGATCGCTGGGAAAAGCTCCCGGCGCGGCTGCCAACTGTCGAGCGGGCGCTGCTGGCGCTCTTTGCCGACACTACTACGAGGTGAGACGCTTTATGCCAAGAATTGTCACTGTTGAGCAGATGCGCGCGCTCGAAAAAGCCACCGACGCGCGGGGCCACACCTATGCCGATATGATGGAAATGGCCGGGCGCGCCGTCGCCGAACACGTGATAGAGCGGCTCAGTTGGCAGCCTTCGCCGCGCGTGCTGATCCTGGTGGGGCCGGGCAACAACGGCGGCGATGGGCTGGTCGCGGGAACCTTCCTGAAAGAAATGATGGACCAGGTCACCGTCAAAGCGTACCTGCTCCAGCCGCGCGACCCGCAGAAGGACACGGTCTTCGCTGCGGCGCAGGCCGCGGACGTGATAATCGTCGATGCCGAAAAGGACGCTGCGCAGAGCTTCCGCACGCTGAAGAAGATGGTCGCCGAAGCGGACGTGATCATCGACGCGCTGTTCGGGACGAGCGTCCGGCTGCCGCTGGAAGGCACCGCCGCCCGCCTGCTGCAAGCCGTCCGGCGCGCGAACGAAACCCGCCGGGCCGAGCAGCGGCGCTCGGCGTTCAGCGTGCCAATCATTCCGCTCGACGGGGAGCCGCCTCAGAAGCCCATCATCTTCGCGGTCGATGTCCCCAGCGGGCTGGACCCCGATACCGGCGCGCTCGACAACGCAACGCTGCACGCCAACGAGACGATCACCTTTGGCGCGGCCAAGCCGGGGCTGCTGGCTTTTCCCGGCGCACAGGCCGTTGGGAAGTTGTCCGTCGCTGACATCGGCCTGCCGGACGATCTGCCCGAATTGCAGGCCGCGCCACTGCTGATCGACGCCGCCGAGGTTGGGCGCCGCCTGCCCCGCCGCCCACGCGACAGCCACAAGGGCACGTTCGGCAAGACAATGGTCGTCGCCGGGAGCCTGAATTACACTGGCGCCGCGTACCTGGCCGCTGCCGCCGCCTATCGAAGCGGAGCCGGGCTGGTGACGGTTGCCGCGCCGCAGGTGATCGTGCCCGTCCTGGCCGGGATGCTGCCCGAAGCGACGTGGATACTGCTGCCGCACGAGATGGGCGTGCTCAATCAGGCGGCGGTCAAGGTCCTGCGCCAGGAGCTGGCCGGATATTCCGCGCTGCTGCTGGGGCCGGGCTTCGGGCGCGAAGACACCACCGGCGAGTTCCTGCGCGAGCTATTGCGTCCGCGCGAGGAGCGCCGCCCGGAGCGCGCGATCGGCTTCATCCGGGGCGCAGAAGATGCCGCCGAGCCGCAGGACAACGGGGCACTGCCGCCGCTGGTGATCGACGCCGACGGGCTGAACCTGCTGGCCGAGATCGAGGACTGGCCCGCGCTGCTGCCGCCCGGCACAATTCTCACCCCCCACCCCGGCGAGTTCGGGCGATTGGCAGGGATGGAAACGGCGGATGTTCAGACGGACCGGCTGGCGCTAGCGCGCGACAAATCCGCCGCCTGGAACGCGATCGTCGTCCTGAAAGGTGC
>JADLHR010000503.1 GCA_020848665.1 Anaerolineae bacterium | reverse complement strand
GCGCGCTTGAGCAGGCGGGATACGGTCGCCTGCGAGAGATCAAGCCGCTGGGCGATCTCGCGCTGGTTCAGCTCGTGGGAATGGTAGAGTTGGGCGACTTTGGCGAGCAGCCGAAGTTCTTCGATGTTCCGGGTGGACATCATCTCGACATACACTCTATGAATATATATTCAGAAAGCGATATTCATTCATAAACTCAGAATACTGCGATTCTGAGTGCGTGTCAAGCAACTGCTGTATTATTTCGGACCCTATTCTATCCCGAAACGCATTTTTGGGCTGGTCGAGTTTACTCGGCAGGTGGACCGATCCGGCTGACCGTTACCCTGAGCTAGCTTCAGAAACCGGTACGCCCTGGACGAAAGTCTGTTCTGGCGCCCTGGCGAGCGGCGATCATCCCGACGATTTTCTATCTCGTTCTGTTGCCGGGCTGATTTTCCCCTGATTGATGCGGCGTGTGATATTCTGCGTCGCGGCGGCTTTATCCATAGGTACGGGAAGTGCTGGCGAGGTACGGGAAGTGCTGGCGGAACGCGCGCTGGCCGACGCGAAAACCGGCGCAGGGTGTCAGGGTGTATCGAAGTGATAAAAACCGGTATGCGCCGCTTCCGCGCCAGAGACCTGTGTTATAATACGGAAACTCAGTGAGCAGACAGTGTAGAATTTAACGTAGCATAAAGACCATGAGGAGCAGATCGCGGTTCTGACGGCGCTGTTAAAACGCTCTCAGGCCGCTTAAAGACAGGCTTAAAAACAGACAGTCCGAACGCATGCACGGCCAATAGCATCGTCCGCGCACGTGATAGCCAACTTATCGGGCCATGCAGACATCGTCGTCACACTCGTTATCTTTCTGGCTGCTGGGCGGATCCCTCGTGGCGCTCGCGTTCGCGCCTGGCCCCTTCCGGCGTACTGCTCAGCTCAATCCCCGGCATATGCCGCTGACCACGCGATTTTCCCGGCTGCCGCTTGCGCGGTATGAAGCCTTTTCCGCTGCGTGCCGCGACCCGGCGCCGGGCCTGTTCTGAAGCGCCCAATCCACAAGCCAGGCATTCTCGATGATGACGATTTCTTGAGGATATGCGCGATGAAAACGACCGACGAATGGAAGCAGGAACACGATCGATTGATGGGCATGTTCGACGAAGCCCGCGCGCAACTGATGCAATATCCCGGCGTGGTGTCGGTTGAGATCGGGATCAAGGAGAGCGGCGGCGATCTGGTGGATGTCCTCGCGTGGCGCGTGTATGTCACGAAAAAGCTGCCCGAAGATCAGCTCGCGCCGGAAGCAATTATCCCGGACGAGATCCTGGGCGTTAAGACAGACGTGATCAAGATGGACCGGCCCGTCACCACCTTCGATGCCAACAAGTATCGCCCGCTGAAGGGCGGCATTCAGATTGACAACGAAATGCCATCCGGCTCGGGCACACTGGGCTGTTTCGCCCAGGTCGATGGCACTCAGGAGGTCGTTGTTCTGACCAACGCGCACGTCGTCCAGGTAGGCAGCCCCACCGACCCCGTCGATATGGGCCAGCCGGAATACACCGAATGCTGTTGCTGCGCGTGCGACGAGATCGGGCAGTCTTCCGCCGCGGATCGCAAGCTCGACGGCTCGCTCGATGCCGCTATCGTGCACCTGAAATCGGGCGTTGGCATCACTAATGTGATCCGCGCGCTCAACGCGGACGGTACAGACGGCGTCGTGCAGGGTAGCGCGACGGCGGCGGTCAGCGCGGACACGGTCGTCAAGGTGGGCCGCACCAGCGACCGCACCGAAGGAACGATCGTTTCGATCACGCACGCGACCGCTGCTGGTACCGACGGTACTCCGGCGCGAACTGATCAGATTCTGATCCGGCCGAAGGCGGGCTTTCCGAAATTCCAGGACTTTGGCGACTCCGGCTCGGTGCTGGTCGACAAAGACAACAAAGTGATTGGTCTGATGTGGGGCGCATATCTGACGCCCGGCGACGCGCTTTTTGGGCACGGGATCGCCAACCGGATTACTGCGGTGCTGACCGGGCTGAGCATCACGATCCCGGCGGGCAGCCTTAACACTACCGGCCCCGCCCTGCGCGTCACCGAGCCGGTCATCCTTAAGCGCGAGCAGCCCGAAGCGTCCGAGCTAATTGGCCTGCTGCAAACGCGGTTAGCGCGCACTGGGCAGGGGCGGGCGCTGTTGGACCTGATCGATCTCCACCGTACCGAGATCATCCGCCTGATCCAGCATAACCGCGCCGTCACGGTGACCTGGCACCGCAAGCAGGGACCGGCGTTTCTGGCGGCGCTGGGACGCAGCGCCAAGCACCCGACGTATCGCATCCCGGACGAGATCGAGGGTATCACGCGCGCGCACCTGGTTATGAGCATGGCGACGGCGCTTGAGGAACACGGCAGCGAGCGGCTGCGCGAGGCCGTGCGGCGCACGAGCGTGCCGCTCCTGAACCTGCTGACGCGCTACAACTCGGTGCACGAGATCGTGGACGCGCTGGATGAGCAGATTCTCCCGGAACTAACCGCTATCTCAAATCCGGCAGACTGAGCGAAAAAGAGCGGGCCTTATGGCAAACGAAACCGGAACGCTTGAATCCATCGCGCTTTCGCTGGCGCGGCTGCTGAACCCCCTCTCCGAGCGGCTGCGGGAAGGCCAGGTCCGGGTGTTGTTCGCCGAGCTGGGCCTTCAATTCCCCCCGGCGCTCGAAAGCGTTGGCCCGTTTATGGACGCGGCGCGCAGCGTAGCAGTCTCGATTGAGTCACTGCCGTCGCTGACCGAGGCGCTGCTCGACGCCATCGACGCCGAGGATATCGGCCAGATCGTCTCGGAGAGTCTGGCGCTGATTGACGTGGTGCGCCGTATCGTCGAGGGATTTGACACGATCGCGACCACGCTCCAGAACGCCGGCGCCGCGACCGGCCTGCCGCCCGCCGATGTTGCCGCCTTCGCCGCCGATCTGCCGGAGCGCCTGCTCGAATACCTTGTCGCGCGTAATCTTGAGGTGATCCCTGGCGCGGCGGACGGGCTGGATTTCATCGGCGCGCTGGAGCGCACGGACGGCAATGTTGGCTCAGGTGATCCGGCCAAGCCGCCGTTCACCCGCCGCGTGCTGCATGTCGATCAACTGGTCGAGTTTCTGGAATCGCCGCTCGATCACCTGCAAACGCTGTACGGCTGGGGCGGCCCGGCATTTGATGGCACGACCCTGCTGACGCGCGTCGCGCAGATTCTTGGGCGCGCGGGCGTACCAGCGATCCTCGACACGACGGTCAGCCCGCCGGTGCTGGACGTGTATTTCGTCGAGGTTCAGGCCGACACTTCGGTTAACCCGCCGGGCCTGTCGGTGAAGATCGCAGACTCGTTCACCTTCGACCAGACCGAGGTGATCGAAGAAGACGACTTCAAGCTCGAAACCGACTTTGCCGCCGAGGTCCAGGTTGGCACGGAGATTATCGTGCAGCCGGACGACAAGGTGACGTTCATCCCGCCGTCGGGCGAGTTTAAGGGCGACGCCTTCGTCAAGTTCACTGGCGGCAGCGAGACCGGCGACCCGTACATCATCTTTGGGCAGCCGGGCGCCAGCCGGATCGAGGCGCGGCAGTTCGTCGTGCGCGCCGGGGCCGGAATCGCGTGGCTGACCGATCATGGCGAAGGCGAGTTCAGTATCCTCGGCGAGATCAAGAAGGGCAAAATCTTCATCGGCATGGAGCAGGCCGACGGTTTTCTGGGGACGATTCTGGCCGGTCTGAAAGTCGAATCCGATTTTGACCTGGGCGTAGGCTTCTCGACCAAAGAAGGCATTTTCTTCGTCG
>JADLHR010000502.1 GCA_020848665.1 Anaerolineae bacterium | reverse complement strand
TCGTCAAAGCGGCCCGCGCTGACAGGCTGCCCGGTGCATTCGACCTGATAGTAGAAGGTGAGGGCGGTCCCGGTGCGGGACTGCTCGGTGGCGAAATCGACGACTGTCAGCGGCGCCTCGACCGGGCAGCGGCCCGCGAACTCGACGTGCTGGCTGCTCGGCGTCAGCGCGAACGCGCCGCTGGTCGTTGTCGGGAGCCGGACGAACGTCAGGCCGTCGCCAGTCGTTTCCAGCGTGGCGCTGCCTGCTTTAATCCGCACACGGTCACCCGGCACGAACGGCAGCGGACCGCGCAGCATCGCCTGTCCGACCCAGCCGGTCAGCTCCTGGGTTTCAGGGCAGGTAGAGACGGTCACCGCGCTTGCTGCGCCGCTGATTGTCAGCGTTCGCTGCTCGGTCTGAACCTGATCCAGCGAACAGCCCATGCACGCCACCTCATCGTAGATTGTTCCATCTACTCCCGCGTGGTCGTTAATCTGGGCCACCGCGCCATCCAGACAGACGCCAGCAATGTTGGTCTCCGCCTCGCCGGACCCGAAGATTGCCGGGCCTGCGGCGGAGGTCAGGAAGGCGGGCGGCAGCGTATAGACGACTTCGGGAGCTGCAACGGGGGTCGCGCTTTGCGCCACCTGCTCACCGGCGGGCGCAGGCTCCGGCGCGGTGCTGAAGCTGGCAATTGGCTCGACCCGAATCAGGGTGTTCTGGCCGATGTCGTAGCGGAAGGGGCCGATGAAACGGTCGCTGCTGACCCAGCCACTGATCGCGCCACAGGCGACGCGGTAATACACCTGCTGATCGACCACGCGCGCTTCTTCGGCGGTCAGAATGTCGCCTTCGACGCAGGTGCCCGCGACGGCGTTGGCATCCGTCACCGGACCCGGCTCGCGTGCCATTTGGTACACCTCATCGTCGTCCGACGCGCCAATTACGGCCAGCGCGCGGTCGCCGACGTTGATCTCCAGCGGCCCGAGCAACTGCGACCCTGCGACGTAGCCGCGTGCGCCGCGCGGACACTCGATCTGGTAATACACCGCCTTATCCCCGTCCTGGTCCGCGACCTTGAGATCGAGCACCGGAACAATCGACTCGGACGGGCACTGCTGCAAGAACGCCGGAGCGGGCTGAAGCGTCAGCTCGTCCAGCATCGTGACCTTCGGCTCTCCAGCCGGAGCCAGAGCCAGCGCGAGGTCGCCGCGCTCGAATAACAGTGGTCCGGCCAGCCGGCCTTCGGCGGCCCATCCGACCGAGCCGCCGCAGTCGATCAGGTTATAGATGATCCCGGCAGGGTCTTCGGCAGCGTAGAGCACGCGCGCCGTTGAGTTGCCGTTGCACAGCGCCCTGGAGTTGAGCAGGTTCGGGGCGACTGGCTCCGGATAGACGCTCAGATTAAAGAAAGGGCGCCCTGCTTCTTGCGGGACGTAAACGGAATCGCCGACCGACAGGCGCGACGCCGCCGGAGTCGGAAAGGGCGTCGGCGTGTGGTACGGCGTCAGCTCGAAAACGCCCGGCACCTGGCCGGAATAGCAGGCCAGGCTCGCCAGCATCAGACTGGCGACCACCAGCAGCAAGGCGACGGAAATGCGCGTCGAAAGCGTCACGTTCGCAAGCTCCTCGTCCCGGCGCGGCGCGACACGCTAGGTGCCCCGCAGGCGCGGGTCGAGCGCGTCGCGCAGACCGTCGCCCAGAAAGTTGAACGATAACGCCGTGAGCACCAGCGCAACGCTTGGAACGATCAGAATGAAGCGATTGGAGAAGAACCCGCCGCGATTGCGCACTTCGCTGATCATCGCGCCCCAGCTTGGCGTGCCGGGCTGAACTCCGAGACCGATGAAACTGAGGAACGCTTCGGTGAAGATGTAGCCGGGAACTGCCAGCGTTTCCGCGACGATCAGCGGGCCGATGATGTTAGGCATCAGGTGCACCAGGATGATACGCCGATCGCTGGCGCCCACCGCGCGCGCGGCCTCGACAAATTCCTTTTCGCGGTAGGCCAGCACCTGCCCCCGCGCCAGACGCGCCATCCCGATCCAGCTCAGCGTGCCGAGCGCGACAAACAGAAAGAGCAGCCCGCCCATGCTGGCATTGAGTTCGAGGATCAAGCCGATGGCGCCGCCGCGATCCGTTCCCCGATACTCGCGCGAAATCTCGGTGAAGAAGACCTGCAACAGGATCACCAGCACGAGGTAGGGGACGCCGTACATGAAGTCGATGATCCGCATCATGAGGTTATCGATACGGCCCCCGTAGAACCCGGCGACCAGGCCATAGATCAGCCCGACGATCAGGCTCATAGTCGCGCCGAGCACGCCGACGGCGAGCGACACCTGCCCGCCGTACACAGTCTGCGTCAGCCAGTCCCGGCCGCTGCTATCGCCACCCAGCAAGTAGCACCACTGCTGCCTGTCGGGTTCTGGAGCGGGACGGTAGCAGTACTTGTTCTGAACATCGACCAGGATCTCGTCGCTCAGCCAGCCGCACCAGTAGGGGTTTTGATCCTGGCCGTCGCGCGCGCAGGTGCCAGGGTCGGGATACACGTCTACCTGCGGCACGTTGGCTGGGTTGATGACATGGCGCGCGGCGTCGCCGGCGCGAGCGTCCAGCAGGCCGAGGTGCGTCAGCAGCGGGGCTGAGATCGTGAGGGAGAAAATGGTGATAATCACGCCGAGCGCCACGACCGCCGCCTTGTTCCGCCGGAAAAGACGCCAGGCATCGCGCCAGGGCGTGGACGTGCGCTCTTCCTCGGTTAGCGAGATCGGCGCGGCGCTGCCCGCGACTGCCATGCTGTCTGCCCTCCTTCGCATCCGGTAGGCCAACCCCAATAGCAGGCAAAGCCCACACGGCAGAGCGGGCTGTACCTCAGGGGATGGCGTCGCGGGGCGGTGGACCGGTCAAGCTCGGCGCATGTCGATCCAGATCAGGCCGCCCGGCGTCGGGACCCGGCGCCGGGCGGGAGAGCTTGCGTTTTCTGCCGGCTAGATGACGCGATGGCAGGCGACCCAGTGTCCGGGCAGCACTTCCACCAATTCCGGTTCGGTGTCAAAGCATACATCGACTGAAACCGGGCAGCGCGTGTTGAAGTTACATCCCTTTGGCGGGTTGATCGGACTGGGCACGTCTCCCTTGAGGATGATCCGCTGGCGCCGTTCTTCGACCGACGGATCGGGCACCGGCACCGCCGACAGCAGCGCCTGGGTATACGGATGGAGCGGGTTGGTGTACAACTCCTCGCTCTCCGCGACCTCGACGATCTTGCCCAGGTACATCACCGCCACGCGGTTGCACAGGTGCCGCACCATGCTCAGGTCGTGAGCAATGAACAGGTACGTCAGGCCGAGTTCTTCCTGAAGGCGCTGGAGCAGGTTGACTACCTGCGCCTGGATCGACACATCCAGCGCAGAAATCGGCTCGTCCGCGACAATAAACGAGGGGTTGAGCGCCAGCGAGCGCGCCAGGCCAATGCGCTGTCGCTGCCCGCCCGAAAACTCGTGCGGATAGCGGCGCACAAAGTACGGGTTGAGGCCGACCATCTCCAGCAGCGCCGCCACGCGCTCCTCACGCTCTTTCTTGGTCCCAATGTTGTGGACCACGAGCGGCTCGGCCACGATACGCCCGACCGACATGCGCGGGTTGAGCGAGGCATAGGGGTCCTGGAAGATCATCTGCATCTCGCGGCGCATCCGGCGCAGCGCCTCGCCCTTGAGCGTGCTGATCTCCTGCCCGGCGTACTTTACGCTGCCCGCAGTCGGGCGGTAGAGCTGGAGAATTGTGCGCCCGGTGGTCGATTTGCCGCAGCCGCTCTCACCGACCAACCCAAGCGTCTCGCCCTTGTAGACCTTGAAGCTGACGCCATCAACCGCCTTGACCGCCGCGACTTCGCGCTGGATCACGATGCCCGATTTGATCGGGAAATATTTCTTGAGATCGGTGACTTCGAGCAGGACTTCTTTGTCCTTGGCATACGCTGCCGAAGCGCCGCCGGCGTAGGTGTGCGGTTCTCTCACTGCCTCACTCATTGGTCGGTCCCTCTTTGCGAACATCCACCCAGCAGGCGGTGATGTGATCGGGCGATCCGTCTGCCACCGGGATCAGGGGCGGATTCTCGTCGCATTTGTCGATTCGGTAGATACAGCGCGGCGCGAAGGGACAGCCCTTCGGCAAAAAGCGCATGTCCGGCGGCGTGCCCTCGATCGAAAAGAGCTGCTCGTTCTTCTGATCAAGGCGTGGCAGCGAGCCAAGCAGCCCCAGCGTGTAGGGATGGCGCGGATCGTGATAGACGTCCTTGACCTTGCCGCGCTCGATGATATAGCCCGCGTACATGACGTTCACCGTGTCCGCCAGCCCGGCCACCACACCCAGGTCGTGCGAGATCCAGATCATCGCCATGCCGATTTTGTCGCGCAGCCGCCGAACCAGGTCCAGAATCTGCGCCTGGATCGTCACGTCGAGTGCGGTCGTCGGCTCGTCGGCGATCAGAAGCTGCGGGTTGCACGACAGGCCCATCGCGATCATTACGCGCTGGCGCATCCCGCCCGAAAACTGGTGCGGGTAATCGTCCAGGCGGTCTTCTGCCGATGGAATTCCCACCATCGTCAGCAGTTCAGCGGCGCGAGCGCGCGACTGCTCGTTGTCCATCCCCAGGTGCAGCTTCAGCGCCTCGGTGATCTGGCGACCGACGGTCAGCACCGGGTTGAGCGAGGTCATCGGGTCCTGGAAGACCATCGCGATCTCGGCCCCACGCACCAGCCGCATCTTGTTCTTGGACAGCTTGAGCAGGTCCCGCCCACGGAAGATCACTTCACCGTCGCTGATCTCGCCGGGCGGCTGAGGAATCAGACCCATAATTGAGAGCGCGTGCACACTCTTGCCACAGCCGCTTTCTCCCACCACGCCGAGGGTCTCACCCTCGTGCAGAGTGTAGGAGATTCCGTTCACGGCGTAAACGGTCCCTTCCTCAGTATGAAATTCTGTTTTGAGGTTTTTTACCTCCATTAGGACGGTCAAAAGCGCTCTCTCCTCTGCCACTCTCCGGGAAGGTGCCATCTCGAGTGGTCAATTCACACTGCCGCTGCGCGCGACCGTGCGCTGCCCCTAAATTGTGCGGGATTGTATGCGACTTAAGGGCAGCGTGCAAGCCCTTTGTACACATTCCCGAAACCGATGCCATTGTGGTCAGGGAGAAGGTGTTCTGGAGGCGAGGTTGGTAGCGCTTGCCTCGAGAACGCTCACCCGTATTACTTACTGATGCGCTGGCAAATTGGTTCAAAACTGGCCGGGACCTGCTTGCGCCCGCGCGAGGCGCGAGCGGTGCGCTTGACAGCCCGTTGGTGGTTTGCTACACTGCTCGTCAAGCGAAAAACCGATTCTATGAACGACTTTGACAGGGTCAAGTAAGCTGCGCTGGGCTTTCAGAGAGCCGCCGGGCGGTGCAAGGCGGCAGCGCGCGCAGCCGAACATCCACCCTCGAACAGTCGCCTGACGACCCCGCCGCGCGGCTCTGTCTGGCGGTGCGCTAAGCCGGGCCGGGCGCGCCCGTTACTGCGCTGGAGTGCGTTGGCACTCACCGAGGCGCTTGCCGCGAGGCGCGCGCGAATCCAGGTGGCATCACGAGTCCCCTCGTCCTGGTCCTGATCCGGGCGAGGGGCTTTTTTGTACGGAGGCGGGGTATGTGGCTGGAATTTATGACTCCAGACGTGTGGAACGGGCTGGTGCTGGCGGTCGTGATCGTCGGGCTGGCGCTGGCCGCGCTGCGTCTGTACCGCGATCTCTCACGCCCGACGCAGGACACACGCCGCCTGCCGCCCACCGTACCTAGACCTGCGCCGCCGCCGAGGTCCCGACGGTCGAAGCGCCGGCGGTGAGGCTCGACCTGAGCGTGATCGCGCCCAACGCAGATGATGGTTTCCTGGCTCTGGCAATCCTGAGGCAAAAAGGTGAAAGCGGCATGATCGACATAGCTCTGATACGCGAAAAACCGGACTGGGTGAAAGAGCAGATCGGCAAGCTGAACGACTCTGCCGCGCTGGCG
>JADLHR010000501.1 GCA_020848665.1 Anaerolineae bacterium | reverse complement strand
GGCGTCAGATCGTGCACCAGCCGGAAGTCGAGCTTGACCATCGCCTCGGCCGGCAGCACCGTCTTCGAGCCGATGCCGGTGTACCCGGACTCGATCCCGCAGATCGTGATCGTCGGCTCGGCCAGGTAGCGGCGGCGGGCGTCGTAGTCACTCATCCCGTTAAGCCACCGGTCCAGGCCCCACCGCTGGCGCATCTCGTCGAAGGCCATCGGCACGGCGTCGATTGCGGCGCTCTCGGCAGCGGTCAGCGGCGCGACATGATCCATATAGCCATCAAGTGTGATCTCGTCGTTCGCGTCCTTGAGCGTGCTCAGCGCCCAGACCAGCCGCCACGCCGGGTTCGGGACAATCGGCGCGACGGACGAGTGCAGGTCATGGCTCGGACCGGTGCAGCGCAGTTCGAAATAGGCGATGCCCTTGCAGCCGGTCCCGAAGATCGGGCGGCCTACCTCGTCGTAGCCTGCGCCTTCCCACAGGATACCGTCGGCGCCAAGCTGTGCGCTGTGCGCGCGCACCCAGGCGTTGAGGCTGGGGCTGCCTTCCTCTTCCTCGCCTTCGACGACCCACTTGATGCGGATCGGCAGCTCGCCGTGCGTCTTCTGCCAGGCTTCGATCGCCTGGATGCGCGAGAGCAGCTCGCCCTTGTCGTCGGCCACGCCGCGCCCGTAGATGCGCCCGTCGCGGATCGCCATCTCGAACGGCGGCGACTCCCACAGATCGAGCGGGTCTTCGGGCTGCACGTCGTAGTGATTGTAGATCAACAGGGTGCGCGCCGCGTCAGGCGGACCCTGCTCGGCGAAGACAACCGGCGAACCGCCTGTCTCGGAGATAGTCGCCTCGGCCCCGGCTTCGTCCAGCCGGGCCGCGACCAGCCCGGCCATCTCGCGGATGCCGCGACCGTCCGCCGCAACGCTGGGCTGCGCAATAAACAGGCCGAACTCGCGCAGAAAACGCTCGCGGTTTTCTTGAATATACGCGTCAAAAGTTGCTGGATCGTAGGTCATAGGCTTTGCCTCGGAATTAGAGCGGATAAGCAACTTCTCGCAAGGAACTGGCATACGCGATTCGCGTGTTTAACCTCACCCCTGGCCCCTCTCCAAAATGGAGAGGGGAAAAGGGGCCGGGGTGAAGGGGTGAGGTAAACCTTGCGAACTGCCTCACTTGCCAGATCATGTCGATAGTTCACATAGCGATTAGCGGTTAGTGAGCACCAGCGCCTCAATACATCCATAGAGCACACTATAGTTTATAGCCGAATTTGCGCAGCAGGTCCTTGCGCCACGTGATTCCGTCGTCGTCCTCGGTGCCTTGCGGCGTGAAGCCGTCGATTACGCCGAGCACACCGCGCCCCTGGTCTGATTCGGCGACGATCACCTGGGTCGGGTTGGCGGTCGCGCAGAAGATGTGCACCACTTCCGGTACGGCCTGCACCGCGTTGAGCACGTTGATCGGATAAAAACCCTCGCCCAGAAACAGCACGAACGTATGCCCGGCCCCGATCTGCTGCGCGTTCTTGATCGCGTAACCGATCATTTCGTGATCGGTCCCGCTCCAGCGAATCAGCCGCTCGCCGGACGCTTCGCAGAACGCCAGCCCGAACTTGATACCTGGCACGGCGTTAACCAACGTCTCGTGAATATCCTCGACTGTCTTGATAAAGTGGCTCTGGCCGAGGATGAAATTGATCGGCTCCTGCTTCTCAATGGTGACGAGATCGATTTCCAGCTTCATCGGGGATCATCCTTTCATCCTGTGCCCGCGCTGTCGCGAGGATAGCCCACTCCCCGCTAGAAACAAACATCTCCTTGGTTACGGTCGTCGTGTGAACACTAACCAGGACTTCATTCTATCCAGTTTACCCTGTCCCTATCAGGGAAGCAGACCCCGACGTTATTGCTGATGGGTTGAATCCTTTTACGATCAGCCACACCGCCAGAACCATTTCTTGCACGCCGAGAGGAGCCATTACGATCCCTAATTCAGAGCCGAACATACCTGCCAAGGGTGCAACCAGATATAAGATGGCTCCGATAAGCCCCCAACCAGATATCCAGCGAGGAACGAGTTTTGTTTGATAGAGCAAATAGTAAAATATCAGAGCACCCAGGCAGAAAGGATACGCCATAAGATAGCCAATCCAATCGCCCGCTTCCCGCAGCACAGTGCCCACTGGCTGGAAAGAGGAAGCATTCGGAGTACCTGCTTTTACATATTCCTGGCTTAGCGTTAAAAGTAAGAGCCAGACGATTACGAGAGCAAAATGGGTAATAGTCTCAAGTGCGCTCCTGAAAACAACATACCCAAGAGCTAAGGTTTCATTATGTTTCCTCAAGAGTGGAAACATAAAAACCGGAATCATCGCAAGTGCAAATCCTGAAATTAACACAAGGAGCACTCCCAGTATGATCTGGTTTTTATTCGCAGAGACCTCAATAAGGTAGTCTGGATCATCCAGAATGGTCCCTGCCAAAATAGCGCTGAGAACTAACGCAACCGTCCCGATGATATACAACACTCCGACTGTTCTTGCGATCATCTTGTTTGTATACATTTCTGCCTCCTTATTGAGTTGGTGTTGATGAATAAACCAAGATAATGTGTCTTAAAAGCAGTGAGGCCAGAGACAACAAAGAGCAGTCAAGACTCACCTCACCCCTGACCTCTCCATGTCGGGAAGGAGAGACAAGCCCAAGCTCATATGTGCGGGTTTGAAAGGGCGTTTAAGGTGAGGCAGGGCGGGGCAGGTCTGCAAACAAAAACCCGCCTTTCGGCGGGTGCGGCTCAGGCGTCGTGACGCTCAATTTCAAGCGTATCGCGCTTGTCGGAGCCGGCCGGCTGGTCCAGCTCGTCGCGGTCTTCCCAGCTTACGATCCAGATGCACAGCCCCGCGACCGCGATCGTCGCCACGATCAGCGCGATCCAGTTGGCCGTGGTCAGGCCCACATCGCGCGCCTCGTAGATCAGCAGGGCGACGCAGCCTACTGAAAGGACGATCCACGCCGACAGACGCGGCCAGCGGTCGATCAGCGCGAACACAGGACCGATCACCGGTTGATTCTTCAGACGCTCCACAGTCATTGCCTCTCTGCTTCGCGCGGCCTAGAGCGGTTTTAGCACCCGCTCGGCGCGCAGCTTCTTGGCGAAGATCGCCGTCCCCGCCGGGCGCGATTCACGCGCGGCCTCGCGCCAGGCCGGAACTTTGATCTCTTCGATTTTCATAAGCTGATAGCCCTGCTGCAACAGGGATTCGACCATATCGCGCCCGGTATTTTCTGGCAAAAAGACATAGCCGATCTCGGATTGCAGCGCGCGCGAGGCTTCCTCAACCGCGCTGATCAGGGCGGCGACGGTCGGGCGGACCGGGGTATCGCCGAGCAAGAACAACTCGTCCACGCGCGTCACCAGGTTTTCGACCAGGAAGCCGACCAGCCCCAGCGGGCGCCCATCGGCGACGGCCATCATATACGACTTCTGCCCCAGCGCCATAATCACGTCGGCGCGGCTGAGCCGCTGGCCGCCGTTGCGCGTCTGGAGCAGCGCCGCGATCTGCTCGGCGTTGTGCGGCATCCCGCGCAGGATGTCGATGGTGCTGATCGCGCGCTGGCCGGCCGGCTGCTGGCCCGGCGCGACCTCAACACGCCGCACCAGTTCGGGCACTTCGCCCTGCTTCATCACCGCCTGAATGCGCTGCCACGCGGCGCGAACCTGCGTCCAGGTTTCGTCGGGCGTACCCTGGTTGTAGATGATCACGCTGGCGCGCGCGAGCTTTTCGGACTGCGGATTTTG
>JADLHR010000500.1 GCA_020848665.1 Anaerolineae bacterium | reverse complement strand
TACCAGCTGACGTGCAGCGGGTCGAAGTCGCGCAGGTGAGTCGTGTGGCGGTCGAGCGTCAGATAGCCGGATACCAGCGCGCCGAGCACGCCGAACATCACCGGGTAAAACACGACCGGCACATTCAACACTTCGGAGCCGCCCGCCTGCGCCAGCAGCGCCGGGCCAAAGGTCATCGCCAGCGCCCAGGCCGCGCCCCATATCAGATAATAGCGCAGCAGCGGCGGACGATAGCGCGCGATGTCCCGCTCGACTTTTTCCTGCCGCGACAGGTCAGCCTTGATCCGCATGACGCGCGCGCGCGCGTTGTCATAGTTGGCGCGACTCTGGAGCAGCAGCTCACTGGCTTCAAGCAACTCCTTCTGGTGAATATCGGTGTTGCAGCGGTCACCGCGCACGGCCTCGATCAGCCGTTGGTGCAGCGCCTCGATTTCCTGCCACAATCCAACGACCATCGCGTCGGGAACCAGCCGCACGAGCAGCGCAGAGTCCGGCGAGGCGCTTGGCGGAAACAGCCACTTCGAGTCGTGGCGCGGAACGTTCGGCGGAAATGGGTCGCCAACTGCTTCCGGCAGGCTGTCGAACGCTGGCGGCGCGATCATCAATCCGCCCTCGCCCGGCCCCAGCAGGTCGGGGACTTCGTCGATGTCATTCGGCGCCTGAATCGCACCGATCGACGGACCGGGCGCCTCGTACAGCGGCCGGGACGCGCCCGGTACGATACGCGGCGTACCTGATGCTTCGGCGTCGGAGGAGCGCCCACCGGCCAGCAGCGCCGCGAGCTGCGGATCGGCGTCTTCCAGTTGCGAGAGTGCCGGTTGAGCGGGTAGATCGACGTGTTCGCCGAGCAGAATGGCGCGGCCCTTGCCCCGCAATGAGGCGCGGCGTTCGGGCTTGTCGCTCTCAGGCATAAGCCACCTCCCGGGCCAACGCCCGATATTCTGCGGCGACGATGTGATCGGGCAGGTATTCGAGCATCGACAGGCCCGCCACCGGCGCCTCCGGCACCACGTCGTCGAAATAGATCAGCGTGCGCAGCATCATACGCCCAAAGACCTGCCGCAGCTCCTCGACCACTTCCTGAGCGTGGGTCGAGCCAGGCCGGTACATCGTGCCGAACAGGCCACCGAGCGCCAGCCCTGGGTTCAGACCGCCCCGGATGCGGCTCACCGTGTCCAGCAGCGGTCGGACGCCGCGCATCGCCAGGAACTGGCACTGGACCGGGATCAGCACCGCGTCGGCGGCAACCAGCCCGTTTGCCGTCAGAACACCCAGGCCGGGCGGCGTATCGATCAGCACTGTGTCAAACGGGATGCGGCTGCGTTCCAGCGCGCGCCGCAGCCGGTGCGCCTGGTCCGGCTGCCCGACAAGCTGCAATTCTGCTGCGGCCAGGTCGATGCTGGCCGGAACCAGCGCGATCTGCGGTCGCACCGGGCGAATCACGCGCGCCAGCGAAATATGCTCGTACAGCAGCAGCGAATAGGCGCTGCGCCCGATGTTGTACGAGTCGAGGCCGAAGGCAGCGGTCAGCCCGCCCTGGGGATCGAGATCGACCAGCAGGACGCGCTGCCCCATTTCGGCCAATGCCACACCCAGGTTCATAACCGAGGTGGATTTGCCAACGCCGCCTTTCTGGTTGGCGACCACCAGCGTCCGCGCCATGCTGTCTCATTTCAGCCCACCCCACCCTGGCCGCATTATAGCACGAACCGAATCGGCGCGGAATCGAGCGGTGAACGCTGGCGTGCCCGTCCGGGCTAGGCGGGGCCGGGCACTTATGGTAGACTCCGCCCGCGATTCAGAACCGGACCGGCGCGCAACCGGCAACGGGATCAGGGAGCACTATGGCGGAAATCCTCGACCAGATACGCATTCTGATTGAACAGATCATCTCGGCCCTGGGATACCCTGGTATTACCTTCGTGATGCTGGTGGAAAACGTCTTTCCGCCGATCCCGTCCGAGGTCGTCATGCCCTTCGCCGGGTTCCTGGTGGTGGATGGGCACTTCACGTATCTGGGCATCGTCCTCGCCGGGACGCTCGGCTCGGTGCTGGGCGCGGTAGTGATCTACTACATCGGGCTGTGGTCGAACGAGCGCGTGGTTCGCCGCTTCGTCCGCCGGTGGGGCAAGTTCTTTCTGCTCAGCGAAGACGACCTCAACCGCGCACTGGGCGTGTTCGACCGCTACGGCGAAATCATCATCTTCGTGGGACGCCTGATCCCGATCATCCGCAGCCTGATCTCGCTTCCCGCCGGCATGGAGCGCATGAGTCTCGGCAAGTTCCTGCTGTTTACCACGATGGGCACCGCGATCTGGTCCGCTGTGCTGGGCTACGCCGGTATTTTCCTGGGCGAAAACTGGGAAGACATCCTGGGGATCGTGGATCAGTACGAGCGCGCGACGGCGGCGGTGTTAATCGTGCTAGTCATCGTGTTCGTCGCCTACCGCCTGCGCGAAATGCGCCGCAACAGGGCTGCGCCGCGCAACGCCGAAGCCGATCTCCCGCGCGGATAACCCGGCACAGGGCACCGCCGATCATCGTCCGGCCGGGCTGAGCACCAGCCAGCGGGCGCTCATTGACGCCTGGACGCGAGATGAGTATAGTTCGAGGTAGCGAAGCAGCGCGGACGTGTACGCGAGAGTGCAGCCATGTCGATCTTCAGCGGACGCAAGCCAGAGCATGAGGAATCAGGCGAAAGCAGCCGGCCTGCTCCATCCGGCCAGGTCCAGCTGGTCGCGCCAGTCCGGCAGCCGGTCGGCTTCGAGACGGTGCTGGGCGCCAACTCGACGCTGTACGGCGACCTGAAAAGTCAGGCGAATGTCCGCCTGGATGGGACATTCGAAGGCACGCTTGAGATCGAAGGCAACGTGCTCGTCGGCGAAACGGCGAAAATCACCGCCGATATTCACGCCAAGAATGTCGCGATCGCCGGGGCCGTACGCGGCAACGTGAGCGGCAAGAAGGTTCAGCTTTTGCGCACCGGGCGCGTCTGGGGAGACATCACAGCGACCGCGATTGCGACGGAAGAAGGCGCTTTTATCGACGGTAAAATCACTATGGTCAGCCACGACGCCGCACGCACCTTCGACCCAACCACGCTGCCACTGCCCGACGAAATCAGCAGGCCTGAGCCGGAAGCAGGAAGGCCGGATGCAGCGGAATAACCCCTATCTCGCGCGCTTTGGTGCCAAATAGACTTGGTGATATAATCGGCCTAGATCGACGCCGGTGGAGCCACAGCACGCGGTTCCTTGTGACTTTGAACAGTTCAGGACACTTTTCATGATTGAAGTGCAGATCGATAGCATCCGCGTGAGCCTGATGTCTCAGCTTCGCGTTGTGATCCTGAAGGACGCCAAAACCGGACGCTATCTGCCGATCTTCATCGGCCCCTTCGAAGCGGAAGCCATCGCCGTTAAGCTGCAAAAGGTCGATGTCGAGCGCCCGCTGACGCACGATCTGCTGAAATCGGTTATTACTGAGCTGGGCGGGCATGTGCACCACATAGTGGTCAACGATCTCCGCAACGACACCTTCTTCGCCCGAATCATCGTCGAGCAAGACGGCCACACCCAGGAAATCGACTCGCGCCCCAGCGACGCGATCGCGCTGGCGGTGCGGCTGGATGTTCCTATTTACGTCGAGGAGTCTGTCATGGATCGCGCCGCGATCTTCCCGGACGACGATGTCGACGCGGACGAAGCCACGCGCAAAACCGAGGGCGATGAAGGTCTCGGCATTTTTAAAGACTTCGTCGAATCGCTTGATCTGGACGATCTCGAGTCCGACGACGAAGATTAACCAGTACCGGCCACAGCGATGATGGTGACGGGGCTTCTCCTCCAGGGCGGCCCCGTTTTTACCGCATCACCCGTAGCAACCCAGAGAACGCCCGTTGATCGCCCGCATTCCAGCCGGAGGGTATCCCAGGTGCAGGAATCGACCATTCTGCCTCCCGATCGGATGGCGCCGCACAGTGCCGAGGCAGAAGAAGCGGTGCTCGGCTCGGTGCTGCTTAACTCCGACTCGCTCTTTGAAGTCGCCTCGTTCCT
>JADLHR010000499.1 GCA_020848665.1 Anaerolineae bacterium | reverse complement strand
TGATCCAGATGTCATACGCCTCGTCGTCGTTTTCGAAGACGGTGAACGCCAACCGGTCGGGCGGCAGCTCGTAGACGCGCGTCAGCAGATCGTAGGCGTAGCGGATCGCCTCACTCTTGAAGTAGTCGCCGAAGCTGAAATTGCCCAGCATTTCGAAGAAGGTGTGGTGGCGCGGCGAAGGGCCGACGTTTTCCAGGTCGTTGTGCTTGCCGCTGACGCGCATGCACTTCTGCGCGGTCGTCGCGCGCGAGTAGCTGCGCTGGTCCAGGCCCAGGAACACATCCTTGAACTGGACCATCCCGGCGTTGGTAAACAGCAGCGTGGGATCGTTACCCGGCACGAGCGACGACGAGGCAACGCGCTTGTGATGCATCTCTTCAAAGAAATCGAGGAACGCCTCGCGTACCTGCGCGCTGGTCATCTTCTTCATGGGCGACGGTTCTCTTTCGGGTTGGTCTCGCAGCGGAAAACACGCGGCAATTATAGTGAGCGGCGGCGCGCTTGGCAACGGCGGGAGATCGGCGAGCGGCGGGCAGCGCCCCATGACGGATTGACTCTGACGTGACTCTGGCGGCCTCTCGCAAGGTGGGAATTGTGAATTTATGGCGAATTTTCCACCGTGAAAGCGCCAAACAAGCTTATACTCGAATGTATTGAGTTTTTCTTCACTTACGAGGGGGCAAAGAACATGCGCGCGCTAAAAATAGCAAGTATCCTGCTTCTTCTGGCGGTCCTGGCTCTCGCGGCGGCGCCCAAGACGGCGACCGAAGCGGCGAGTACTGGGGCAATCACCGATGTCTGCCGGAATGGAGACAGCCTGATCGTTACCGTGAACGCGCTGGGGGACGAAGACGACAGCGGCGGCTACGACGAGATCGGCGCCGTTCTTTATTTGCAGAGCTATAACTATTACGTGATCCAGTTTGGGCCGATCCCGGCCGATAACCAGTTCCACACCCTCGCATTTTTGTTTGATGTGTCAGGGGTCGATCCGTCTGCCGAGGCACACATCTGCGCTGGCAACGGCGATGGGAGCGGTCATACCACTGATACAGAGTTTGACGGGTGCAGTTTTTACGCCGATATTCCCGCGTGCGCGCCTTTCGCAGGCCCGCCTGGTCCGTCTATTCCAGCCGGGTTTGAGCTGCACACGATCACGTGCAGCACCGCTGTCTATGGCCTGCCCGGAGGCCAGCCGGTAGGCGCCAACGCGGTGCTCGCGGGCCAGACGTGGTATGTGAACCCGGTTCCGGTCGCAGGACCCGATGGCGAAGACTGGACCGAGATCTTCCTCTCTGGCCCGGTCAACGCCTACATTCCTGCCGCGTGCGTGAATTGATGCTTGGGCGCTGAAACGCTCAGGCTCGCTCGACGACAGTCCCGCCATGTGCGGGGCTGTTTTGTTTCACTGGTAGCGCAGGATTTCGGCGACCGTCTTCTGGCTGGCGCGGATCGCCGGGTAGAGCGTCGCCAGGACGGTGATGATCAGCATACCGGCCAGCCCCAGGACAGGCGCGCGCAGGGTGTATTCGAACCGGATGACTTCATTGAACGGCACTGAGGCCAGCAGCAGGCGGCTGAGGAAGTAGCTGATCGGCAGCGCGAACAGCCACGCGCCGAGGCCGAGCACGATCCCTTCGGTCAGAAACTGGCGGATGATAACGCCCGACGTGGCGCCGACCGAGCGCATCACGCCGATCTCGCGCTGGCGCTCGTGCACGGACATCGAGGTCAGCGTGAACAGGCCAATCCCGCCGACGAGCGCCATCAGCAGTGAGGCGAAGCTCATCACCACGCCCAGGCTGAGAATTGTATCTGCCACGCGGTCGGCAAAATCGACCTGGTCAGCGTAGACCGGGACGGGCCGCGCGAACAGACGCGGGTCGAAGGGGTCGGCCAGGTCAACGCGGAAGGTGCGCGGCGTAAACTCGCGGTAGTCTTCGTGGACCAGGTCAGCCAGCGCGGTCCAGTGCAGCGCGATCAGGCGCACGTCGGCAGCGTCGAGCGCACCTTCGGGCGCCTGGCGCAGGATGAAGCTGATCTGCGCCGGGTCGATGTCTGCCACGCGCAGAATTGGATAGGTCGTTTTCGGAGTATCAAGCAGCGCGCCGATCAACGAGTCGCTGGCGGCACGCAGCGTGAGCGTATCGCCTTCCGCCACACCGAGCGCATCAGCCAGGTCCCGGCTGATGATGACTCCCGGCTGGTCCACGCTGAACGATGGCGCCAGAAAACGCCCTACGCGCTCGTCAATCCCCACCGCCCAGACGGTGTCCGAGTTTGAGGAGTCGGCGAGCCGGGCGTCGCCGTTAGCGACGGTGACTTCGCGCCAGTAAGCGTTCGGCTCCGGCGCGTCGCGCAGCGTGCCGATGAATGCCGCCAGCTCGTCCGAGGGCATAAACGCCGTTTGCAGCGGGTATTCTGCGATCCCGATGATCGGGTAAGTGCGCGTGTTTTCCGCCGAGCTGAGCGTGATCTCATCGCCCACGCTCTTGTCAAAGCGGTCAGCGATTTCCTCAGTGATCACGACGCCGCTGCGAGTGGGGTCTTCCTGCCAGCCCGTCCCCTGGATCAGCGTAATATCGCGTGCGTTGGCCGTTGGGTCTATAGCAGTCACAAAGATATGCGGCGCCGCTTCACTGGCGGGAGGCTCCTCGGCTGTCTCGGCGGCCTCGACCGGATCATTGACCGTGACTTCGACCGCAACGCCGGGCTGAATCTCGGAGATCGGCTCCTCGGACAGCAGGCTCTGCATCACGCTGAAGACGCTCAGGCGCGCAGTATCGACGGAGAAGTCCAGGCTCAGCTCGGCGCGGATGTCGGTGATGACGCCGTTGAGCCGGTTGAAGACGGCATACATGCCCATGAACGAGGCGGTCGCCAGTGTGAGCGTCAGCAGGGTCAGCATCAGGCGCGATTTGTGGCGCAGGATGTTGTTCACGGCGTGCTCAAGTGTGCCGGGCAGCGGGCTGCGCGCGATCAGCGCGGCGAGCAGTCCCTTACCATAGGTCGAGCGGATGCCCCGGTCGGTCATCGCTTCGAGGATCGTGACCCGTGAGCCGCTCAGCACTGGGACCAGCGCAGCCAGCACAGGCACAACCAGCCCCATCCCTAGCCCGACCGTGACGGCGATCAGCGGCGGCGTGGTGTCTTCGAGGAGCGTGTTAGCGATCGGGGCTGCCTTGACGGCCACCGCGCGCCCGATTGGCAGACCGGCCAGTACACCAGGGATCGTGCCCATCACGCCATAGGCGAGCGCCAATCCCAGGTAAATGATCAGGATGTCGGCGCGCGTGGCGCCGATGGCTTTCATCGCACCGATCTGCTGACGCTGTTCCGCCACGACGGTGTTGATCACATTGGTAACCAGGAAATTGGCGACGACCATCGCAACCAGCGCCAGAATGGTGAGCACCTGGCTGAACTGCCGCGCGCCGACGATGAATGCGTTTTTCTGCGGGTTGTCGAGCAGGTAAAAGGCGATGCTGTAAGGTGTCAGATTGCTGATCACGCGCCGGAACTCTGACGAGCGCTCGCGGGCGGTTGCGAAGTCGGTGAAACGCACATAGATCGAGCTGAACCCGGTGAAGCGCAGGATGTTCTGCGCGTCGGAATAAGCGAGGTAGACGCTTTCGGTGTTTTCGGTGCTGCCGACGTAGAGATACGGCTGGAAAATCAGGCCGACAACCTTCAGTTCGGCGGTTCCGAAGCCGTTACGCTGCGCGGTGATTGTGTTGCCCAACCGGATACCGTATTTCTGCGCCATCCGGATCTCAATTGCAGCCTCGCCCGTATTGGGCGTCGGGTAGCGGCCCCGCACCAGACGTACCGGCTCCAGATCGATGCTGCCGAACGGCTCGGAGTAGGCGTACATCTGCCCATTGCGAAACTCGGCGTCTTCGGGCAGCTTCCACTGAAAGCCGAAGACGGCCTGTCCCTCAACGTTGGTTACTCCTGGCCGGCTGCGGAGTAGTTGCAGCACGGCGTCGTTATCGGCGCGGCGGCCCACTGGCTGGTCAAGGTAGATACGCAGCATCGCCATCTCGCGCGGATTCAGGTCTTTTTCGAGCTGGCGCGTGATCAACTCGCCGAGCGTGATCAGAACGACCACGCCCAGCACCCCCACAAACACGCTCAAGGTAACGAGCAGTGTCCGCGTTTTGCGAGAGGTAATGTCGCCGATGATCTTCCGACGGTGGGTTCTTAACATGCGACGTTGCGTGCCTGGCCGGTGCGGATCAGCGCCGCCCGGCGTGCCGTTACATGATTGCCCGATTCAGCGGCCCTGGTCGCCCGCGCCCGATCCTTCCAGGCTGCGGCCGGCAGGCGCCTGTGCCCAAATCTGCTCCAACTGCCGCGCGCTCTCGGTGGTGAGCTGGCGCATTGTCTGAAGCTACATCGGATAGACGCGCCCGCCGATTGTCTGCAAACGATCGCGTCCGGCGGGGCTGACAAAGCGCAGCTCACCGGCGACCTCGCGCAGACTGATCTCCTTGAACGGCTCGCCTGTCCCGGTCCCTGCGACGATCTCCTGCGCGATTACATGGAAAGGCGCGTCCCACAACCGGCTGACACCCAGAATGTGCATGGCCGCTTCGCGGTCACCGAGCCAGCCGACTGTCAGCTTGCCGACAACGAACAGGAGATCTGTCCCTGGCTGGACGGTGATCATCCAGATTACATCGCCCGGCGCGGCCCGGCTGAACTGACGACTGCCCATGTGGCGCAG